>NZ_JAOWDM010000090.1:242865-358927 GCF_030334645.1 Citrobacter sp. Cc139 | reverse complement strand
AAAACTGACCTGTTTTAAAGCGTATGACATCCGCGGCCGACTGGGCGAAGAGTTAAATGAAGAGATTGCGTGGCGTATTGGCCGCGCTTACGGCGAGTTTTTGCAGCCTAAAACCATCGTCCTCGGCGGCGATGTCCGCCTGACCAGCGAGGCGCTAAAGCTGGCGCTGGCGAAAGGCCTGCAGGATGCAGGGGTGGATGTGCTGGATATTGGCATGTCGGGCACCGAAGAGATTTATTTCGCCACTTTCCATCTTGGCGTTGATGGCGGCATTGAAGTGACCGCCAGCCATAATCCGCTGGATTACAACGGCATGAAGCTGGTGCGGGAAGGGGCACGGCCCATCAGCGGTGATACCGGTCTGCGCGACGTGCAGCGTCTGGCGGAAGCGAATGACTTCCCGGCGGTTGATGAGAGCAAACGTGGCCGCTACCAGCGGATCAATCCTCGCGATGCCTACATCGACCACCTGCTGGGTTACATCAATCCCGGCAACCTGAAACCGATGAAGCTGGTGCTCAATGCCGGTAACGGCGCGGCAGGCCCGGTGGTGGATGCCATTGAAGCCCGTTTTAAGGCGCTGGGCGTGCCGGTCGAGTTCATCAAAATTCACAACACGCCGGATGGCAATTTCCCCAACGGTATTCCCAATCCTCTGCTGCCGGAGTGCCGGGCAGACACGCGTAACGCGGTGATTGCACACGGTGCGGATATGGGGATTGCCTTTGACGGGGATTTTGACCGCTGCTTCCTGTTTGATGAAAAAGGCCAGTTTATAGAAGGGTACTACATTGTCGGTCTGCTGGCGGAAGCGTTTCTGGAGAAGAATCCGGGGGCGAAAATTATCCACGACCCGCGCCTGTCCTGGAACACCGTGGATGTGGTGACGGCGGCAGGCGGTAAACCGGTGATGTCAAAAACCGGACACGCGTTTATCAAAGAGCGGATGCGCCATGAAGATGCCATTTACGGCGGCGAGATGAGCGCGCATCACTATTTCCGCGACTTTGCGTACTGCGACAGTGGGATGATCCCGTGGCTGCTGGTGGCGGAGCTGCTGTGTCTGAAAGGACAGTCGCTGGGCGAACTGGTCCGTGACCGGATGGCGGCATACCCGGCGAGTGGCGAAATAAACAGCACGCTGGCGGATCCGACGGCAGCGATAGCGCGGGTGGAGCAGCACTTTTCCCGGGAAGCGCTGACGGTGGACAGAACGGATGGCATCAGCATGTCGTTTGTCGACTGGCGCTTCAATTTACGCTCTTCCAATACCGAACCGGTGGTGCGACTCAATGTTGAGTCAAGGGCAGATAAAATACTTATGCAAAAAATGACATCAATAATTATTGATCTACTAGAAGCCTCTAAATAATATTTTATAAAATATGCTTAAATTCTTAACTGATAAGAAAAATATTTTCTTACGTAATACCTTATTTAATTATGCAGGTATGGCTTGGATGGGGGGAGGAATAATATTGCTCATCCCCTTATATATAAAAATGTTAAGCCCCCAGGGATGGGGGATTGTATCAGCCTGTTTGAGTGTGCAAGCGATGCTTCTGATTCTTGATGCTGGTTGCTCACAAATTATGCCGAGGGATATTGCCAAGTCCAGCAAACCTGAAAATACCTTCGCTGCATATTTTTGGATATACTTCAGTGTTGCTTTCGCTGGAACTATATTTCTAATTAATGCGGCTGGTTGGTTAGCACATTCATGGTTTAATGCGGGGAGTGGAAGTACAGAACTTGAGCTTTGCATGCAATTGCTCGGTATACAATTTTTCTTTCAGTTTGCCAATAACATCAATGTTGGGTACTGGAATGGAACACAGAAGCAATTTAACACAAATATTAGCCAAGTTGCTTTTTTTACATGTAAACATGCAACGGCGTTATTGTTTCTTTTGTTTCTGCCAAAACCAATAGTATATATTACTGCTTATTCCACAATAACCATGTTTGAGTTTATTTTTAACTTTGCTTGGATAACTAAACATGATGTGAAAGTGAAAACATTATTCAACTCAATATTGTTGAAAAAAATAATGAAAATACTAAAAGATAATTATATATTTTCTCTTGGTGTCATTTTTGGTGTTTTTGTTTCGCAGCTTGATAAAATTCTATTATCGCATTCATTAGATACTCAATTATATGGCGTTTACGTTATTGTTGCACAATTAGGGCTGTCGTTTCTTCAGTTACAATATCCTCTAATGAAAGCGTTATTACCAGCCCTATCTAAGTCGGGTGATGGAAGCATCTTCAACATTCTTTCATTTAAGAAAATAATATTGATATTGATATTGTTAATGGTGCCAATAGCAATAACAATAATGTTTTCATCAAAAGTTTTGAGCATTTGGACGCATAATAATTATATCGTTGAGCACGGTGCTGTCACGCTGTCATTAATTTGTATTTCTGTATTAATAAATATCCCCTATACATTTATTTACACGAATCTAGTGCGAATGAAAGCTGGGAAAATTATTTTATTTAGCAATATTATATCGGCTATACTTATGTTTGCTACATTTAAGACAATGAGTACGGACAACTCAATTGTTATTGGTGGTATTATGTGGATTATGTACGCGGGAATATCGTTTGTCATTGGTGGTTTATTTGTCTTGCTGAGAAAATAAATGAATATTTTAAAAGAGTACTTTATTTCGCCTCTGTTCTATTTTTTTAAAAACATCATTTATTGTATCCGAGGGGTTACCGTTTACCCTGGCGCACGAATTAGTAATGTAGATTTTGAACAAAATGTAAAAATATATAATTCAACACTTCTTTTTAATTCATCAGTTGGTAGGCACTCCTATATCCAGCGGAATTGCACAATTTTGAATACTTCCATTGGACGTTTTTGCTCAATTGCTGAAGGAGTCAAGATGGGATTAGGCAAGCATCCTGTATCAGAATTTATATCCACCCATCCATTCTGCTATGGAAAAAATTCGGAACATTGGCTTTCAAGAAACACACCACCTCCTCTGGATCATAAGTTTGAGGAAACTAAGAATATAAATATTGGTCATGATGTATGTATTGGTGCCAATACTATTATTCTGGATGGCGTTAGTATTGGTAACGGTGCACTTATTGGTGCTGGATCCGTCGTGACTAAAAATATTCCACCGTACGCGGTTGCTGCAGGGGTGCCATGCAAAGTACTATATTATCGCTTTGATAAGCTTAAACAGGCGGAACTTGAAAGGGCCCAATGGTGGCTAAATGATTATGATGTACTGAGAAGAAATGTAGCAGCGTTTAAACATTCAGATCCGGAATGAATATGAATCAGGTAAGTATCCCGGCAAATAACGATTTTAGATGTTTTTTTAATCCTGTAATATTAATTACAATAGCAATTGTATTCAATACACTTTTTCAATTATATACAAGTAATGAAGAATGGAATTCTTTTAGCATTTTTAATGAGACACCAGACTATAAAGTATTGATTATATCTCTGGTATTCTATGGTTTCTTTTTAATTGGAGCCTTTATTGCTTATCTGTTCAAGTATCCATCACTCGGCAGGAAAAGAAGATTTTATCTATATGATGATTTATTTTACAAAAAGTTGTTTAATTATATTTTAATTCTAAACATACTGACTTTTTTTATTTGTCAATATTATATGAGCGACGCTAATCTCGTGAATATATATATAGGTGGGGGGGTTAGTGCGCAAACAATTGAAGCGAGAATTGCATCATCTCCATTGGGTATTCATGGTGTGTCGTTATTATTGGGATACTTAGGCCTTGTTATGCTAGGAATGTCCCGTCTGACTAATGATAATAGAAAAATTGTGCTACTCAGTTTGTTGATTATTGTAGTTAAATTTATAAGTTATGCAAAATTACAGTCGTTGTTATATGTTTTTTTCGCGATGATGTTATACTCCAAACGTAGAATATCAATAAATAAAGGTACATTGATTGGTTTAATAATTGTTGTGTTATTTGCTTTTACCCGAATAATCAGAAACCCAGAGCAAGATTTATCATTTAGTTTTGATTTCTTATTTCGCTTTATTGGTGGGTTTTATTTTGGATCGCCAGTGGTGAACTTTAGCTATGTTATTAAAAATAATATACACGATATATACTATTTTTTTAATTGGTTCGTTCCGCAGAAGATCATTCCGGCATCCGCAATTAATCTTGAATTCCCAGATGTCACATCACCTATCGGTTTTGTGGGCAGCGCATATGTCTCGCTAGGAATATTTAGTTTTGTATATGCATATATAGTTGGTTTTATAGTCCAGTATATGTATTTGCAAAGAAGTAATTCTCCAGTATCATATATATTTCAGCCATTCCTTGTAATGTCCTGCATTTTTTCGATGATGTATAATAATTTTGTAAATATTAACTTTTTCATTTTGCCATTGATCTTTACTCTTTGGGTAGTTAGAAGAACAATAAGTATGAAAGGACCTAATTAGATATGATTTCAGTTGTTATGTGTATTAATAGATTTGATTTATATGTGATGCCTGCAATTAATAGCATACTGAATCAAACCTATACGGAATTTGAGTTAATTATTGTCGCTAATGGCAATAATGCCAGTGAAATTGCTGCCATTATAAAAAAAGAAGTGGTAAATAAGAAAAATATTAGGGTCATTGAAACAAGCATTGGTCAACTAGGTTTCTCTCTTAACCTTGCAATATCAGAGTCAAAATATGATATTATTGCACGCATGGATTCTGATGATATATCCTTGCCTCAGCGCCTGGAATTGCAAATAAAGTACCTTCAGCTTAATGAACTCGATTTAGTTGGCTCAGCAATTAACCTAATTGATGAGGATGACAATTTTTTGAAGTTGAGAACTTATCCATCTAAGGATACTATAGATAAAAGAATAATTTTTAAGAATTGTTTTGCTCATCCTTCTGTAATGTTCAGAAAAGATTTTTTTCTGAAGTTTAGGGGCTATAGTGGTGGTTTCAACTCTGAAGATTATGATCTTTGGTTAAGAATGCGTGAGGCTAAACCACGTTGGGATAATATGGAAGTGCCATTACTAAACTATAGAGTTCATGCGAGATCAACTCAAAAATCAAATCTTGCATACTATGAATGTGCGGCGTATTCATTACGTGAGTTTTTAAAAAATAAAAGAGCGATAAATCTAATTTCCTGCATATATCATTTCTCTAAAGCGTTAATTAAATAAGGATTGAGCCTGTGTATAGTTGTCTTTCTGGCGGACTAGGTAATCAAATGTTCCAATATTCTGCAGCTTATATTCTTAAGCAGTTTTTTCCTGATGATACATTAGTGCTCGATGATAGCTATTACTTTAATCAACCCAAAAATGATACTAAACGTTGTTTGGAACTTGATCAATTTAATGTTAGTTATGACCGTGTTAGTTCTGAAACGGAGAAGAGTAAAATAAATATATTAAGGAAATTAAAAAAAATTCCGTTACCAACTAACTTATTATACTTTTCATCTTCTGTTTTACTTGATAAATATGTGCTTCCAGACGCTTTATTTTATCATCCTCAATCTATTAAAAATATTGATAAAGCATGCTTGTTCTCGTTTTATCAGAATTCTGAGTTGCTTGATAATAATCGAGAGTTAATTTTACCGTTATTTGAGCTCCGTGCGGATCTTCTCGAGTATTGCACTAATCTGGAAGTTTATTCTTTAATCCAGAAACAGGGCGATATAACATCGTTGCATATTCGTCGTGGCGATTATGTAACAAATAAACATGCAGCAAAATTCCATGGTGTGTTGAGTTTGGATTATTATAACGATGCTATGAATTATGTTGATAACCAACTTGGTGAACAGTTATTTGTCATTTTTTCTGATGATATTGAATGGGCGCAAAAGGCATTCTCTACACGTAAAAACTGCTATGTCGTGAATAACCAAGGATATGACTTTAGCGCAATTGACATGTATCTAATGTCTTTATGCAAGAATAATATTATTGCTAATAGTACTTATAGTTGGTGGGGGGCATGGTTGAATAAGTACGAAGATAAATTGGTTATCTCACCTAAACAGTGGTTTCAGGGAAATAATGAAACTGCGCTTAAAAAAGACAGTTGGATAACTATCTAACAATATGTAATTACATGTTTGCGGAAGAGTTCTGCAACTGTAAAACTACGGTGGTTTAAGCTAATATGTGGACCACATTCAAGCCGCGCATACCTTGCGCGGTGACCACACCTGACAGGAGTATGTAATGTCTAAGCAACAGATCGGCGTTGTCGGTATGGCAGTGATGGGGCGCAACCTGGCGCTCAACATCGAAAGCCGCGGTTATACCGTCTCCATCTTCAACCGCTCCCGCGAAAAAACTGAAGAAGTTGTTGCCGAGAACCCGGGTAAGAAACTGGTTCCTTATTACACGGTGAAAGAGTTCGTCGAGTCTCTTGAAACCCCACGTCGTATCCTGTTAATGGTGAAAGCGGGCGCAGGCACAGATGCTGCCATCGACTCCCTGAAGCCGTATCTGGATAAAGGCGACATCATCATTGATGGTGGTAACACCTTCTTCCAGGATACTATTCGTCGTAACCGTGAACTGTCCGCAGAAGGCTTTAACTTCATCGGTACCGGCGTATCCGGCGGTGAAGAGGGCGCACTGAAAGGCCCGTCCATCATGCCTGGTGGACAGAAAGAAGCCTACGAACTGGTTGCGCCGATCCTGACCAAAATTGCTGCTGTGGCGGAAGATGGTGAGCCGTGCGTGACCTACATCGGCGCTGACGGCGCGGGTCATTACGTGAAGATGGTTCACAACGGTATCGAATACGGCGACATGCAGCTGATTGCTGAAGCCTATTCTCTGCTGAAAGGTGGCCTGAACCTGTCTAATGAAGAACTGGCAACCACCTTCACCGAGTGGAATGAAGGTGAGCTGAGCAGCTACCTGATCGACATTACCAAAGACATCTTCACCAAAAAAGATGAAGAGGGTAAATACCTGGTTGACGTGATCCTGGACGAAGCAGCGAACAAAGGCACCGGTAAATGGACCAGCCAGAGCTCTCTGGATCTGGGCGAACCCCTGTCGCTGATCACCGAGTCCGTATTCGCGCGTTACATCTCTTCTCTGAAAGATCAGCGCGTGGCGGCATCTAAGGTGCTGTCCGGCCCGCAGGCTAAACTGGCTGGCGATAAAGCTGAGTTTGTTGAGAAAGTGCGTCGCGCGCTGTATCTGGGCAAAATCGTCTCCTACGCGCAAGGCTTCTCTCAGTTGCGTGCTGCGTCTGACGAGTACAACTGGGATCTGAACTACGGCGAGATCGCGAAGATTTTCCGCGCGGGCTGCATCATTCGTGCGCAGTTCCTGCAGAAAATCACCGATGCTTATGCGGAGAATGCGGGTATCGCTAACCTGCTGCTGGCTCCGTACTTCAAAAACATTGCTGATGAGTACCAGCAGGCGCTGCGTGATGTCGTGGCTTACGCTGTGCAAAATGGTATTCCGGTACCGACTTTCTCTGCTGCCGTTGCCTACTACGACAGCTACCGTGCTGCGGTACTGCCGGCGAACCTGATCCAGGCCCAGCGTGATTACTTCGGTGCGCACACTTATAAACGCATCGATAAAGAAGGCGTGTTCCACACCGAATGGCTGGATTAATCTGAAATAGCCAACTGCTAAAGCCAGGCCCGGAGCGTTCCTCCGGGCTTTTTTATTGTCAAAAAATGGGATTCGGTCAGGTCTGATAGGCGGTGCTATAGCAAATCACGATATACTCATTCAATGCTGAGCCGATCCGCCACAATGCTGGTGGTGTGCTCAACCTCAATGTTTAACTGGAAGAAGTTACAGAGCGAATGAAGATAACTATCTCAGGAACAGGTTATGTCGGCTTATCCAACGGTATTCTGATCGCCCAGCACCATGAAGTGGTTGCTCTGGATATCGTCCCGGCGAAGGTCGAGATGCTGAATCAGAAAAAATCGCCGATTGTTGACAAAGAGATCGAAGAGTACCTGGCGACAAAGCAGCTGAATTTTCGTGCAACGACTGATAAGTATGATGCCTATCGTGATGCGGATTACGTGATCATCGCGACACCGACTGATTACGATCCGAAGACCAACTACTTCAACACCTCCAGCGTCGAGTCCGTTATCCGCGATGTGGTTGCAATTAACCCAAAAGCGGTGATGGTCATCAAATCCACCATTCCGGTTGGTTTTACCAATTCAATTAAAGAACAGTTTGGCATTGATAATATTTTCTTCTCGCCTGAGTTCCTGCGTGAAGGTCGTGCGCTATACGACAATTTGCATCCGTCGCGTATCGTCATAGGTGAACGCTCCGAACGTGCAGAACGCTTTGCCGCGCTGCTGCAGGAAGGTGCGGTGAAGAAAGATATTCCGACGCTGTTTACTGATTCTACTGAAGCCGAAGCCATCAAGCTGTTCGCTAATACCTATCTGGCGTTACGCGTGGCCTATTTTAACGAGCTTGATAGCTATGCCGAAAGTCTTGGTCTGAACACCCGGCAAATTATTGAAGGTGTATGTCTGGATCCGCGTATTGGTAATCATTACAACAATCCGTCCTTTGGCTACGGTGGCTACTGCTTACCGAAAGACACTAAGCAACTGTTGGCGAACTACGCATCTGTGCCGAATAACATTATCGGCGCGATCGTCGATGCTAACCGTACGCGTAAAGACTTTATTGCAGATTCCATTCTGGCGCGTAAGCCTAAAGTGGTTGGCGTGTACAGATTGATCATGAAAAGTGGTTCTGATAACTTCCGTGCATCTTCTATTCAGGGGATCATGAAGCGTATTAAAGCCAAGGGCATACCCGTTATTATTTATGAACCGGTCATGGAAGAGGATGAATTTTTCCACTCTCGGGTAGTTCGCGATCTAAACGCGTTTAAAAATGAAGCGGATGTTATTATTTCTAATCGAATGACGTCTGAATTGGCAGATGTTGCAGAAAAAGTATATACCCGCGATTTGTTCGGTAGTGATTAATCATCATCTCGACAAAAAAGGCCTTATTAAAGGCCTTTTTATTTTAAGCAGATTACTCATTAAACTTTGTAGAAATCACGGTACCAGTCAACAAAGTTCTTAACCCCATCTTTAACCGTTGTTGTAGGTTTATAACCAATAACGTCATACAGTGCTTTGGTGTCCGCGCTGGTTTCCAGCACATCACCGGGTTGTAGCGGGAGCATATTTTTTGTCGCGTCGATGCCAAGAGCTTCTTCCAGAGCCTTGATATAATCCATCAGTTCAACCGGTGAACTATTGCCGATATTGTAGATGCAATACGGCGCGGAGCTGGTTGCCGGAGAACCGCTTTCAACAGTCCACTCCCCGTTGGGCGCAGGAATGACATCCTGCAAGCGAATAATTGCTTCTGCGATATCACCAATATAGGTAAAGTCACGCTTCATTTTGCCGTAGTTATAGACGTCAATACTTTTCCCTTCCAGCATCGCTTTGGTGAATTTGAACAGCGCCATATCCGGGCGACCCCACGGACCGTATACAGTAAAGAAACGCAGGCCGGTTGTGGGCAATCCGTACAGATGAGAATAAGTATGGGCCATCAGTTCGTTGGCTTTTTTGGTTGCAGCATACAGGGATACGGGGTGATCGACGGAATCATCTGTTGAGAAAGGCATTTTGCGATTCAGGCCGTATACCGAGCTGGAAGAGGCATAAAGTAAATGCTGAATTTTATTATGCCGACAACCTTCCAGTATGTTCAGAAAGCCAGTGAGGTTTGAGTCTGCGTAAGCGTGCGGATTTTCGAGTGAATAGCGTACGCCAGCCTGTGCAGCGAGATGGATCACACGATCAAAATGCCCGGATGCGAAGAGTGCAGACATGCTTTCCCGGTCGGCTAAATCAATCTTATGAAACTGGAAGCCGGGGTGTACCAGCAGCTCCAGACGGGCCTGCTTAAGACTCACGTCGTAGTAATCGTTCAGATTATCGATACCGACGACTTGATGGCCAGCCTCAAGGAGGCGTTTGCTAACATGGAAGCCGATGAAACCAGCAGCCCCCGTAACCAGGTATTTCATGTTCGTTCCTCTTTTCGGCTAAAAAGCAGCCAGGCACTATCTGGTGCGACGAAAAGTGAAATAATACCGTCAGATGGCAAAAAAGCTAATGGTTATCCTTTTTACGCATGCCATTTTTAGTGGTAAGTTAATAAATATTCATGCCGTGAATTTAATTAACGAGAATGTCTGGCATTTACGCTTGATGACATTTAATCCGCTGTTTGACGCTTTTCCTGCAAACAGTGGCCATTCAGTATTGACACTTTTTTTAAATTCCTTCCTTTTTTCTCAAGTGGCTAAAATACCAATCAAAATCTCTCAATCAATTTGATTTTTTATCATTAATCCTATGGAATTGCTTCAATTTTTAGCTAAACTAATTCGAGTTTAAGTCCTTCCTTCCTTAATTAGGGGATCTATGTCTGTAAGTGATAACAACATGTCCGGGCGCGGTAACGATCCGGAACAGATTGATCTGATTGATTTGCTGCTGCAGTTATGGCGTGGGAAAACAACAATCGTTATCGCGATCGTTGTTACCATTGTTCTGGCGGTGGGCTATCTGGTGGTTGCTAAAGAGAAATGGACCTCTACTGCAATTATTACTCAACCCGATGTTGGACAAATTGCCACCTATAACAACGCGCTCAACGTGTTGTATGGAGCCAACGCGCCTAAGGTGACTGAACTTCAGACAAATGTGGTTGGTCGTTTCAGTACCTCTTTCTCTGCCCTGGCAGAAACGCTTGCTAATCAGGAAGAACCACAGAAACTGTCGATTGAGCAGTCTGTTAAAGGCCAACCACTTCCGTTAGCGGTCTCCTATGTGGCGAGTTCTCCAGAAGAAGCTCAGCGTCAGCTGGCTGAATACATTCAACAAACAGATGAAAAGGTTGCCAAAGAGCTGGAGCTTGACCTGGCTGATAACATTCAGCTGCAAACCAGTACTCTAGAAGATTCTCTGAAGACTCAGGAAGTGGTCGCTCAGGAACAAAAAGATCTGCGAATTAAGCAAATCCAGGAAGCGCTGCGTTATGCTGAACAGGCTGGTGTGATTAAGCCGCAAATTCAGCAAACTCAAGATGTTACACAGGATAGTATGTTCCTGTTGGGTAGTGATGCTCTGAAATCCATGATTGAGCACGAGTCTACGCGTCCTTTGATATTGTCTGATAACTACTTCCAGACAAAACAAAAACTGCTTGATATCAGAAATCTTAAGCTTGAAGGGGCAGAGTTGCACTCCTATCGCTACGTGATGAAACCAACGTTACCGATTCGTCGTGACAGTCCGAAAAAAGCCATTACCCTGGTACTGGCCGTTCTGCTGGGGGGAATGATTGGTGCCGGTATCGTGCTGGGGCGAAATGCGCTGCGTGGTTACAAAGCCAGAGCGTAGCAGGTCGAAGGCAGTTTTATTCTGAGCACAAAAAAACCGGGCAGTTCACAGCGCCCGGTTTTTTTACGTCTGCCGATTACTGATGACGCTTACGTAAGTTCTCAATCACGGTGGTCAGATCAAGCTCCTGATCCTGTAGCAGAACCAGCAGGTGGTACATCAGGTCAGAGGCTTCATTCGTCAGTTCAAAACGATCGTGCACGGTGGCGGCCAGTGCGGTTTCCACGCCTTCTTCCCCCACTTTCTGCGCAATGCGTTTGGTGCCACTGGCATACAGCTTGGCCGTGTAAGAGCTTGCCGGATCGGCGGTTTTACGCTCAGCCAGAAGTTGTTCCAGTTGATACAGGAACAGCCACTGATGACTGGTGTTAGCAAAGCAGCTTGAGGTGCCTTTGTGGCAAGTTGGCCCAATCGGGTTAACCAGCACCAGCAGGGTGTCGTTGTCGCAGTCAGGCGCGATGTTAACCACATTAAGAAAGTTGCCAGAGGTTTCACCTTTGGTCCACAGGCGTTGTTTGGTCCGCGAGAAAAAGGTTACCTTACCGCTTTCAAGCGTTTTATCCAGCGCCTCAGGGTTCATATAACCCAGCATCAATACTTCGCCGGATACCGCATGCTGCACCACGACCGGCATCAATCCGTCGGTTTTTTCCCAGTCCAGCTCGCGACATTGTTGCTTCGTTAACATATCCTGATCTCCACGCCCTGTGTTGCCAGGTACGTTTTTAACTCGCCAATATTGATAATTTGTTTGTGGAAAACGGAAGCGGCAAGCGCGCCGTCAACGTCAGCATCACGGAAGGCTTCGAGGAAGTGTTCCATGGTGCCTGCGCCACCGGAGGCAATCAGCGGTATGTGGCAAACGTCGCGCACTTTTCTCAGCTGCTCCAGGTCATAGCCGTTACGCACACCGTCCTGATTCATCATGTTCAGCACGATTTCGCCTGCGCCACGTTTCTGCACTTCCTGCACCCAATCCAGCGTTTCCCACTGCGTGATGCGGGTACGACTCTCATCACCGGTATACTGGTTAACGTGATATTTACCGGTTGCGGCGTCATACCAGGTATCGATACCCACTACGATGCACTGTACGCCAAAGCGGTCCGCCAGACGCGTGATAAGCTCCGGGTCAGCCAGCGCCGGGGAGTTGATGGAGATTTTATCTGCCCCGAAGGAGAGAATACGCGCCGCATCATCGATGGACTTAATCCCACCGGCAACGCAGAACGGAATGTCGATCACTTCCGCCACGCGCGATACCCAGCTTTTATCGACTACACGGCCATCGCTGGAGGCAGTGATATCGTAGAAGACCAGTTCATCTGCGCCTTCATCGGCATAGCGTTTTGCCAGCGGAACGATGTCGCCAATAATCTCGTGATTGCGAAACTGGACGCCTTTTACCACCTGTCCATCGCGAACATCCAGACAAGGAATTATGCGTTTTGCCAGCATTGGATGGCCTCCTCAACGGTGAACTTACCTTCCAGCAGGGCTCGTCCGACGATCACGCCGCCAACCCCAGTCCCGCGCAGGGCGGCTACGTCCTCAATTCCACCTATACCGCCAGATGACTGAAACGCCACCTGCGGATATTTAGCGCACACTTCTTCATAAAGCGCGACGTTTGAACCCGCCAGCGTACCGTCGCGGGAGATATCAGTGCACAGCACATGCTTCAGACCAACGGGTAAATAGGTTTCCACCAGCTCTTCCAGCGAAACCCCGGAATCTTCCTGCCAGCCGCTGACCGCAACCTGTTTATTACCGTGTTCGTCAATGCGTACGTCCAGCGCCAGCACCAGCGCGTCGGCGCCAAAACGGGTAAACCAGCTCTTCACTTCCTCAGGGGATTTTACCGCCGTCGAACCGACCACTACGCGCGCCACGCCGGCGTCAAGCAGTGCCGCAACGTCCGCTTCAGTACGCACACCGCCGCCAACCTGCACCGGAACATTGACGCCCGCGACCAGCGTTTTAATCAGCGGTATTTGTCGTTTCTGCGGATCTTTTGCCCCGGTCAGATCGACCAGGTGCAGTACCTGTGCGCCTTGTGCCGCGTAATCCTGCAGGCGGGGCAGTGGATCGTTGCCGTAATCACGTTGCTGTGCGTAATCACCCTGATGAAGACGCACCACCGTGCCGTCGATTAAATCTAATGCCGGAATAATCATTACATCTCCAGAAAATTTTTCAGCAACTGCGCCCCAGCCGCACCCGAACGTTCCGGGTGGAACTGCACGCCAAAGAAATTGTCCTTTTGCACTGCCGCGGTAAACGGTTCACCGTAATGACACTGGGCGATAGTCCATGGGTTCACTGGCATCGCGTAGCTGTGGACAAAGTAGAAATACGCCCCATCGTCAATACCCTGGAACAGACGATTGCCTGCTTGTGGATACACACGGTTCCAGCCCATATGCGGCAGCGGCAGGCCAAAATCGGTCATTTTGGGGACGTCCTGTTCAATAATGCCCAGCAGGGAGACACCATTACTCTCTTCGCTGCGGCGGCCAAGCAGTTGCATACCTAAGCAGATCCCCAGCACCGGTTGCGTACAGGCTTTAATCAGTTCAATAAGTTCACGCTCGTGCAACTGGTCCATGGCCGCCTGCGCAGTACCAACGCCGGGTAGAAACAGCTTATCGGCCCGGAGCACCACATCCGCATCGCGGCTGACAACCGGGTCGTATCCATGGCGCGCAACGGCGGATTTCACCGAATTCAGGTTGGCGCAGCCGGTATCCAGGATCACCACGTTCATTACAGCACTCCTTTTGAGGAGGGTAGCGTATCGCCTTCTACGCGAATCGCCTGACGCAGCGTGCGGCCAAAGGCTTTAAACAGGCTTTCCACACGGTGGTGGTCATTTTTTCCTTTGGTTTTCAGGTGCAGGGTAACGCCCATGGTGTAGGAGAGTGAGCGGAAGAAGTGTTCAATCATCTCCGTGCTCAGATCGCCAACGCGCTGGTAGGTAAACTCAGCGCGGTATTCCAGGTGCGGACGTCCGGAGATATCCAGCGCGCAACGTGCCAGACATTCGTCCATCGGCAGGACAAAACCAAAACGGTTGATACCACGTTTATCACCTAATGCCAGCTTTAAGGCCTCACCCAGCGCCAGACCGGTATCTTCTACGGTGTGGTGATCGTCAATATACAGATCGCCTTTGACGGCTATCTCCATACGGAAACCGCCGTGGGTGGCGATTTGATCCAACATGTGGTCAAAGAAGCCAACGCCAGTATTGATTTTGCTTTGACCTTCGCGGTCCAGCCAGACTTTGACGTCAATCTGCGTTTCTTTGGTATTGCGCTCAACGTGGGCGTAGCGGTCACGTTTGGTCAACTGCTCGCCGATCATCGCCCAGTTCAGGGTGTCCCGGTGATAGCGTAATCCGCTAATCCCCATGTTTTCAGCCAGTTGAATATCTGTGGCACGATCGCCAATGACGTAGCTGTTCTCGGTGTCCATAGCCTGTTCAACCAGATACTGCTCAACCAGCTTCACTTTTGGCTTACGGCAAGCACACTCATCGGCCGGCAAGTGCGGGCAAATCAGCACGTCATCAAACCTCACGCCCTGAGAGGTGAATATTTGCATCATCAGGTTATGCGGACCGTCAAAATCGGCCTGTGGAAAGCTCTGGGTTCCCAGTCCATCCTGGTTGGTGATCATCACCAGCTTAAAACCCGCTTTTTGCAGCTTCAGTAAAACGGGAACGACTTCCGGCTCAAAAGCCAGTTTGTCAAAGCGATCGACCTGAAAGTCACTTGGCGGTTCGGAAATCAGGGTTCCATCACGGTCTATAAAAAGATACTTCTGGCTCATACTTGCTCCGCACGTAAGGCGTCAATGACGCGCTGGCTCTCTTCACGGGTTCCGACAGTAATACGCAGGCAGCCGCTTAACGAAGGTTGTTTGTTCTGGTCTCGTAAGATAATGCCCTGATCCCACAAAGATTTAAATACGCTGCTGGAGGCGGTGAAGCGCGCCAGAACATAGTTGGTTTCAGAAGCGAAAACCTGTTCTACACAGCGAATTGTTTTCAGGTTCTCCACCAGGAACTGACGCTCTTGCAGGATCTGCTGGACGCGTTGGCGCATGGCGGCAACCCCTTGCGGCGTCAGCGCCTGGGCGGCGATATCCGCCACCGGTGTAGAGAGCGGGTAAGGGGCGATCACCTTTAACAGCAGATTGATAATTTCTTCATTTGCCAGCGTAAACCCGCAGCGTAAACCGGCGAGAGCAAACGCTTTGGATAGTGTGCGTAAAATTACCAGGTGCGGATATTCAGACAGCCAGCCCGCCAGCGTGGCCTGCGGGCAAAACTCGATATACGCTTCATCGGCAACCACGATAGCTTTACCCTGCGTCATATCGAGCAGCGAACGCAGATCCTGTGGCTTAATCAACTGGCCCGTTGGGTTATTAGGGCTGCATACGTAGACCACCTTCACACCATCAAGCTTGTCCGCGATACCTTGTAAATCCAGTTGCCAGTCGTCAAGTGTCGGGACGGTACGGCATTCAACGCCAATCGTTTCAGCGCTGACGCTGTACATGCCGTAAGTCGGCGGACAGTACAGAATCGCATCTTTACCCGGCTCGCAAAAAGCGCGCACCAGCAGCTCGATCCCTTCATCTGCGCCACGACTGACCAGCACCTGCTCCGGCTTGACGCCTGCATACTGCGCATAATTCTCAATCACGGCTTTCGGCTGGCACTCCGGATAGCGGTTCAGCGTTTGCTGACTTAGCTGAAACTCAACGGCGGTGGGATATTCATTCGCATTGAGCCAGACGTCACCGTTACCGCCAAGACGGCGGGCAGACTGATAAGGCGTTAACTCGCGGACATTCTTACGGGCTAAATCAGTGACGCTGAGAAAGTTGTCAGTGCTCATGCTTGCTCCTTCAGGGCGTTAACGCGCAGGGTGACGGCATTTTTGTGGGCGGTCAGCAGCTCAGCCGCGGCCAGGGTTTCAATGGTGGCGGCCAGCGCAGAGAAACCTTGTGGTGTTAATTCCTGTACGGTCATCCGTTTCTGGAAATCAGCCAGCCCCAGACTGGAACAGGTTGTGGTATAGCCGTAAGTTGGCAGCACGTGGTTAGTGCCGGAAGCATAGTCGCCTGCGGATTCCGGCGACCAGTCGCCAAGGAACACCGAACCGGCGCTGATAATGTCGTCCACCAGCTCACGTGCATTGCGGGTCTGAATGATCAGGTGCTCCGGACCGTAGGCGTTGGAGATTTCAACGCACTGTGCCAGATCTTTCGCCACGATTAAACGGCTGGCGGAGAGCGCCTGACGCGCGGTGTCGGCGCGGGACAGCTCGGCGAGCTGGCGTTCAACGGCTTCGGCCACGCCTTCGGCAAGCTTAGCGTCCGGCGTCAGCAGGATCACCTGCGAGTCCGGGCCGTGCTCGGCCTGAGAGAGCAGGTCGGAGGCGACGAAATCCGGCGTTGCGCCGCTGTCGGCGATAACCAATACTTCGGACGGTCCGGCAGGCATATCGATTGCCGCGCCGTCAAGACGCTGGCTGACCTGACGCTTGGCTTCGGTCACATAGGCGTTGCCCGGCCCAAAGATTTTATCGACTTTTGGAATAGACTCCGTGCCCAGTGCCAGCGCGGCAATGGCCTGTGCGCCGCCCACGTTAAACACTTCTTTCACGCCACAGAGTTGCGCGGCGTAGAGGATTTCATCGGCAATCGGCGGCGGCGAGCACAGCACCACTTTTTTACAGCCCGCGATACGCGCCGGGGTCGCCAGCATTAATACAGTAGAGAACAGCGGTGCCGATCCCCCTGGGATATACAGGCCCACGGAAGCGATGGGGCGGATAACCTGCTGGCAGCGCACGCCCGGCTGGGTTTCGATATCCACCGGCGGCAGGATCTGCGCGCTGTGGAAAGTATCAATATTACGTACTGCCGCCTGCATGGCTTGTTTCAGCTCGTCGCTCAGACGATTCCCGGCCTGCTGAATTTCTTCCTCAGTGACGCGCAGCGCACCGACCTCGGTTTTATCAAACTTCGCGCTGTATTCGCGCAATGCCTGGTCGCCGTTGTTTTTGACATTTTCAAGGATCTCGGCCACCGTGCGGCTAATGCTTTCAGAGGCGGAAATCGCCGGGCGCATCAGTAATTCGCGCTGCTGCTCAGGGCTACAGCTATTCCAGTCAATCAGGGTATTGAAGCTCATGGTCGTTACTCCATCATCTTCTCAATCGGCAGCACCAGAATAGAGCTGGCGCCGAGCGCTTTCAGTTTTTCCATTGTTTCCCAGAACAGGGTTTCGCTGCTGACCATGTGCATGGCCACGCGCTGCTGATCACCCGCCAGTGGCAGAATGGTTGGGCGCTCAGCGCCAGGCAGCAGGGCGATAACTTCGTCCAGACGCTCGCTCGGTGCGTGCATCATGATGTATTTGGATTCGCGAGCCTGAATAACCCCCTGGATGCGGGTCAGTAGTTTGTCGATCAGTTGCTGTTTGGCTGCGGCCATTTCGCCATCGCGCTGAATCAGACACGCTTTAGAGCGGTATATCACTTCCACTTCACGCAGACCATTAGCTTCAAGCGTCGCGCCGGTTGACACCAGATCGCAGATTGCATCGGCCAGGCCCGCGCGGGGGGCGACTTCGACAGAACCGTTTAACAGACAGGATTTAAATGACACCCCTTTTTGATCGAGGTAACGCTTGAGCAGGTGCGGGTAAGAGGTGGCGATACGCTTCCCGTTCAGTTCTGCCGGGCCATCCCAGGCTTCATCAACCGGCGTCGCCAGCGAAAGACGGCAGCCGCCGAAGTCCAGACGACGCAGGGTAAAATAGCGAGGATCTTCACCCTGTGCCCGACGGTTGAGCAGCTCTTCTTCCAGAACGTTTTCCCCAATAATGCCCAGATCAACGACGCCGTCCATCACCAGACCCGGGATATCGTCATCACGCACGCGCAGGATATCAATCGGCATATTTTCTGCCATCGCAATTAAGCGCTGGGTGTGAAGATTAATTTTAATGCCGCAACGGGCCAGTAATTCGCGTGAATCGTCGCTTAAACGGCCTGATTTCTGCATAGCTATGCGTAAACGGGTGTTGTCTAACATTGTTTGTTCCTCGTTATCCTGTCTGAATCAGTTTGGGTCACGCACAAAAAAAGCCCCCGGAAGAAATCTTCCGGGGGCTTTCTCATACGCTCATGCACCGCTGGAAGATTTAAATGTCTCCCAGCACACATCGCCTGAAAGACTAGTCAGGATGATGGTGATGATGGTGTTTAAATTGAGCGCGTGTCATAAATTTTCTCGATGAATGTTTATTCATTTGATGTCTTTTAACCTAAACCACTTTAGCTACGGAAAGCAAGGGCTTTTTTTGATCATTAATTCATTTCATATTGATACTATGAATTGTCAGCCACCGTGGGCTGGCGTAGCCTTGCGTTATAGGCCAAAAGTCAGGAGAGAAGGCATGAAAAAGGTCGCAATTGTCGGGTTAGGTTGGTTAGGCATGCCGTTAGCCATGTCGCTGGCGGCGAGAGGCTGGCAGGTTACCGGCAGCAAAACCACACTGGATGGGGTAGAAGCGGCCCGTATGAGCGGTATCGAGAGTTACTCGCTGCGCCTGGAGCCTGAACTGGTCTGTGAGGCTGACGATCTCGACGCGCTCATGGACGCTGATGCACTGGTTATAACGCTACCTGCGCGCCGTAGCGGGCCGGGGGAGACATTTTACCTGCAGGCCATGCAGGAACTGGTTGACAGTGCGCTGGCGTACCGGATCCCGCGGATTATTTTTACCAGCTCGACGTCGGTCTATGGCGATGTCCAGGGCATCGTGAAAGAGGGGACGCCGCGTAACCCGGTCACCGCCAGCGGGCGTGTTCTGAAAGATCTTGAAGACTGGTTGCATAACCTGCCTGGCACCTCGGTAGATATTCTGCGTCTGGCCGGACTGGTTGGCCCGGGAAGACATCCCGGCCGCTTTTTCGCTGGAAAGACGGCGCCAGATGGACACCATGGCGTCAATCTGGTGCACCTGGATGATGTCGTTTCTGCCATCACGTTGCTGCTGCAAGCGCCCAAAGGGGGACACATCTATAATATATGTGCGCCTATGCATCCGGCGCGTAACGTGTTCTATCCGCAGATGGCCCGCCAGTTGGGGATGGAACCGCCGGAATTTCGCGGCGGTGCGGATAACGGTAAAGGTAAAGTCATTGATGGCAGCCGTATTTGTAATGAGCTTGGATTTGAGTACCAGTATCCCGATCCGCTGGTGATGCCGATGGAGTGACAGGCCAGCAGAGTGTCGCTGTATACCGCCAGGGGGCGAGTATGAAACCACTGCTGGACGTTCTTATCATCCTCGATGCGTTAGAAAAAGAGGGCAGTTTCGCGGCGGCGTCGGCAAAATTGTATAAGACGCCGTCTGCGCTTAGCTACACCGTCCATAAACTGGAAAGCGATCTTAATATTCAGTTATTAGATCGCAGTGGGCACCGGGCTAAGTTTACCCGCACCGGTCAAATGCTGCTGGAAAAGGGGCGAGAGGTATTGCACTCCGTCCGCGAACTCGAAAAGCAAGCCATTAAACTTCATGAAGGCTGGGAGAATGAACTGGTCATCGGCGTCGATGATACGTTTCCCTTTTCACTGCTGGCCCCCCTTATCGAATCCTTCTATCAACATCACAGTGTGACGCGCCTGAAGTTTATTAACGGCGTGCTGGGTGGTTCCTGGGATGCACTTACTCAGGGGCGGGCGGATATTATTGTCGGCGCTATGCACGAACCGCCGGCGGGGAGCGAATTTGGTTTTGCGCGGCTTGGCGCGCTGGAACAGGTGTTTGTGGTTGCGCCGCATCATCCGCTGGCACAGGAACAGGAACCGTTACATCGGCGTACTATTCGACGATTTCGCGCCATCGTGGTGGGAGAGAATGCGCATCAAGCGAACATCTCCGGCGTTCAGGTGTTGGACGATCAGGAAGCGATTACCGTTTTTGACTTCAAAACCAAGCTGGAGCTGCAAATCAGTGGTCTGGGATGCGGATATATTCCCCGTTATCTGGCGCAGCGATTTTTGGACAGCGGCGCGCTGATTGAGAAGAAAGTGGTCGGACAAATTCTGTTTGAACCCGTGTGGATAGGGTGGAATGAACAGACCGCCGGGCTTGCCAGCGCCTGGTGGCGGGACGAGATTTTAGCAAATAGTGCTATTGCCGGGGTGTACGTTAAAACGGATGCTGATAAATCAATCAGTTGAGAAAAAATATTTTTTTACAGTTGCTTCAATCTCTTGTTATTTCTCCCCAAATTAGTGCAAAATACGCCGCTTGCAAAAAATGACATTAACCGACGTTTTAATACGCGTCGGTTATTTTTTTGCATCAAACCAATCATTCATAAAAGAGGCCGGGCTTCGTACCGGATAGATACTTACTTAAAAATCGACAGTTGTTGTCGCTGAGGATTAACAAAAAATGGGGCAATTTTTTGCTTACGCGACGGTTTTCGCCGTAATGGAGGATAACCATGTCGCATAACGCTACTCCAAACACCTCTCGCGTGGAATTACGTAAAACGCTTACGCTGGTTCCGGTTGTCATGATGGGCCTTGCCTATATGCAGCCGATGACGCTGTTCGATACATTCGGTATCGTCTCAGGAATGACCGATGGTCACGTCCCGACAGCTTACGCCTTCGCACTGATCGCCATCCTCTTTACCGCACTAAGCTACGGTAAGCTGGTACGCCGCTATCCGTCCGCAGGCTCTGCCTACACTTACGCTCAGAAATCCATTAGCCCGACCGTTGGTTTTATGGTTGGCTGGTCATCGCTGCTGGACTACCTGTTCGCGCCGATGATCAACATTCTGTTGGCGAAAATTTATTTTGAAGCGCTGGTGCCTTCGATTCCATCGTGGATGTTCGTGGTGGCGCTGGTGGCCTTTATGACCGCCTTCAACCTGCGTAGCCTCAAGTCCGTCGCTAATTTCAACACCGTGATCGTGTTGTTGCAGGTGGTGCTGATTGCAGTGATCCTCGGCATGGTCGTTTATGGCGTGTTCGAAGGGGAAGGCGCCGGTACGCTGGCGAGCAGCCGTCCGTTCTGGTCGGGTGATGCGCACGTGATCCCGATGATCACAGGGGCTACCATTCTGTGCTTCTCGTTCACCGGGTTTGACGGTATCAGCAACCTGTCAGAAGAAACCAAAGATGCTGAGCGCGTGATCCCGCGTGCGATTTTCCTGACTGCGCTGATTGGTGGCCTGATCTTTATCGTCTCCACTTATCTGTTGCAGTTGTACTTCCCGGATATCTCGCGCTTTAAGGATCCGGATGCTTCGCAGCCGGAAATCATGCTGTATGTTGCTGGTAAGTTCTTCCAGGTCGGCGCGCTGATTTTCTCTACCATTACCGTACTGGCATCCGGTATGGCGGCGCATGCAGGCGTTGCGCGTCTGATGTACGTGATGGGTCGTGACGGCGTATTCCCGAAAAGTTTCTTCGGTTATGTACACCCGAAATGGCGTACTCCGTCCATGAACATCATTCTGGTTGGTGCGATTGCTTTGCTGGCAATCAACTTCGACCTGGTGATGGCGACGGCGCTGATTAACTTTGGTGCGCTGGTGGCGTTTACCTTCGTTAACCTGTCGGTAATCTCCCAGTTCTGGATCCGTGAGAAGCGTAACAAGACGCTGAAAGATCACTTCCAGTACCTGTTCCTGCCAATGTGCGGTGCGCTGACCGTTGGCGCGCTGTGGGTGAACCTGGAAGAAAGCTCAATGGTTCTGGGCCTGATCTGGGCGGGTATCGGTCTGATCTACCTGGCGTGCGTGACCAAAAGCTTCCGCAACCCGGTACCGCAGTACGACGAAGATATCGCGTAATAACTGCATTTAGCTGAAAAAAAACGGAGACATGTTCTCCGTTTTTTTATACGTGGGATTTAGACAATCTCTTGCGCATATTGCCAGAGTGCTTTCAGCAGCGTCAGCTTCTCTTTGTTATCCGCATAATGCTGACTCAGCATCTGTAATTCATTGGCGTAATTTTGCAAAAACTCCGGCGTGAATACCTGACGACGATGGTCCAGCCAGCGCTGTTGTTCGGCTTCATCCAGCGTTCCAGGGAAGTTACGCGCGCGGTAGTTAAACAGCAGCTTTTCAATGCGTTTATCGACAAAGGTGATATCCAGCGCCGGTAAATTTCGCGGTTCGGTTTCCAGAACGATTTTCATCGCAGCGCGGTCGGCATCGCTGAAAAAGCCGTTGTACAGCTGGGCATCTACGTTATCCGATGGCGCAAAGGGTTCCGCCTCGGCAAAGATAGCCACGACCTTATCGCGTACCTGTGGGTTTTCGCGCAGAATTTTGAGATTATCCAGACAATGTTGGCGGTTAATACCGAGACGATCGGCATCTTCCGGGCGCAGGGTGTTCGCCTGTGCCAGTACCGGACATTTGTTGATGTGCACCAGTTTAACCGGCACTGCGGGGTTATCTCCCAGATCTGCCTTAGCGGTATAGAGCCGCTCACGCAGCGCGTCGCTGTCCAGTTCGAGCAGCGGTGAAATATCACCGGCTAAGTCGACCATGATAACCGCGTTGCGATTTTCCGGATGCCAGGCCAGTGGCGCCACCCAACTGGTGTTACCGCGCCATGCGCCGAACATGCCCGAGACATGGACCAGCGGCTTCATCTGCGGCACATCAATTAGCGCCGCCAGTTTGTGCTTATTACGATGGCTATAGAGATACTCAAACAGACGTGGCTGGCGTGACTTGACTAATTGCGCCATCGCAATCGTGGCATACACATCGGCCATTGCATCGTGGGCGTTGGCATGCTCAATCCCATTCGCTTTGGTCAAATGTTCCAGGCGGAAGCTTGGCAAGCCATCGTCGTTTTCCGGCCAGTTAATACCTTCAGGACGCAGGGCATAGCAGGCACGCATTACATCCAGCAGATCCCAGCGCGAATTATCGTTCTGCCAGCTCCAGGCATAGGGATCATAGAAATTGCGATACAGGATATTTCGCGTCACTTCATCATCGAAGCGCACGTTGTTATAGCCCAGAATACAGGTTTTCGGTACGGTAAACAGGGCGTGAATACGCGCAGCAAAAGCAGCTTCATTTTCTCCCTTTTCACGTGCTTCTTGCGGCGTGATGCCGGTAATCAGTACCGCCTCGGGCTGTGGTAGATAATCATCTGCGGGTTTGCAATAAAAGACTTCAGGTTCACCGATAATGTTGAAATCATTATCTGTGCGGATAGCCGCAAATTGCGCGGGTCTGTCCAGCGCCGGATGGGTACCAAAAGTCTCGTAATCGTGGAAGAGAAAACCAGGTTGCTGCTTGCCGTCATTCATTGTTCAGTTATGTCCGGGATCAATTTAGCGCTTATCCAAGAATACCAAAAAATAGCGAGGTAATCAGCAAGAGGATTATCGATGCGGAATGGCCTACGCAAGAAAATTGCGCTAAACACGGCTTTGAACGAATGATTAATTATTTTCGTACCATTAAAGGAAATTACTGGAATAAACTTTCTTAAAATCACACTCTGGGAAATAAGTTAATTGATAACCATTATTGTTATTTCATTTTCTGTTTTCTGGATGTTTTAAAAGTCTTTTAAAAACAACGGCCTTATATTTCTATTAATGCGCTTGTATGCATTGTAATAAAATGTGAGTGAGGTTAAAAATTAATAATATAAACTCCATATAATAATTGGATATATCTAATAACAGGAGGTTATATGAGCATAAGTCGGCGTAATTTTTTACGAGGGGTGGGTATAGGTTGCTCAGCCTGTGCGATAGGCAGTTTTCCACCAGGCGCACTGGCGCGGAATTCTCCCGAGCACATAAAAGGGAAAACATCCCTGACGCCAAGTTTGTGCGAAATGTGTTCTTTTCGCTGCCCAATTCAGGCTCAGGTAATTAATAATAAGACGGTTTTTATTCAAGGAAACCCTAATGCGCCTCAGCAGGGGACGCGTGTCTGCGCGCGCGGAGGCAGCGGTGTTAGCCTGGTCAACGACCCGCATCGTATTGTTAAACCGATGAAACGCACAGGACCTCGCGGGAGCGGTGAGTGGCAGGTAATTAGCTGGCAGCAGGCATATAAAGAAATTGCCGAAAAAATGACGGCAATAAAAGCGCAGCATGGTCCTGAGGGGGTCGTATTCTCTTCCAAGTCTGGTTCGCTTTCCGGCCATTTATTTCACCTCGCGACGGCTTTTGGATCGCCGAACACGTTTACTCACGCCTCGACATGCCCCGCCGGAAAAGCGATTGCCGCTAAAGTTATGATGGGTGGCGATTTAGCCATGGATATCGTCAATACCCGTTATATGGTCTCTTTTGGCCATAACCTCTATGAAGGCATTGAGGTTGCCGACACCCATGAACTGATGACCGCGCAGGAAAAGGGCGCGAAAATGGTCAGCTTTGATCCCCGTTTATCCGTCTTCTCCAGCAAAGCGGATGAATGGCATGCGCTTAAGCCTGGCGGTGACCTACCGGTGCTGATGGCCATGTGTCATGTCATGATCAAAGAAAATCTGTATGACGCAGACTTTGTGGCACGCTACACCACAGGGTTTGACCAACTGGCTGAGGCGGTCCAGGAGACCACGCCGGAATGGGCGCAAAAGCTCGCTGATGTGCCTGCCGATGTGATTATCCGGGTCACCCGCGAAATGGCCGCCTGCGCGCCTCACGCCATTGTCAGTCCGGGTCATCGTGCGACGTTTTCGCAAGAAGAAATTGATATGCGGCGCATGATTTTCACCCTCAATGTGTTACTTGGAAATATTGAGCGTGAGGGTGGGTTGTATCAGAAAAAAGCGGCGGCAACGTACAATAAGCTGGCCGGAGAGAAAGTCGCTCCCGTGCTGGCAAAACCCGATGCCAAATTACCCAAGCCAACGGCGCAGCGTATCGATCTGGTGGCCCCGCAGTTCAAGTACATCGCGGCCGGCGGCGGCGTAGTGCAAAGCATTATTGATGCCGTCTTAAAGCAAACGCCGTATCCGGTGAAGGGATGGATCATGTCCCGACACAACCCTTTCCAGACCGTGACCTGTCGACCAGACCTGGTCAAGACCGTTGAACAGCTCGACCTGGTGGTCAGTTGCGATGTTTATTTAAGCGAAAGCGCGGCGTATGCCGATTATCTTTTGCCTGAATGTACTTACCTTGAGCGCGATGAAGAAGTTTCTGATATGTCGGGCCTGAATCCAGCCTATGCCCTGCGTCAGCAGGTTGTTGAGCCTATTGGTGAAGCGCGTCCGAGCTGGCAAATCTGGAAAGAACTGGCTGTTCAGTTAGGCCTTGGGCAATTCTACCCATGGCAGGATATGCAAACGCGCCAGCTGTACCAGCTTAATGGCGATCATGCGTTATCTGCTGAGTTACGTCAGAAAGGGTATCGCGAGTGGGGTGTTCCGCTATTGCTGCGCGAACCCGAAGCGGTGCGTCAGTTTGTGGCGCGCTATCCGGGCGCGGTAGCGGTTGATAGCGACGGCACCTATGGCGAGCAGCTGCGTTTTAAATCCCCGTCAGGAAAAATCGAACTCTACTCTGCCGAGCTGGAAACACTCCTGCCAGGCTACGGTGTTCCTCGCGCCCGCAATTTTGCGCTCAAAGGCGACAATGAACTCTATTTTATTCAGGGCAAAGTGGCGGTTCATACCAATGGCGCAACGCAATATGTGCCACTGCTGAGTGAGCTGATGTGGGACAACGCGGTGTGGATCCACCCGCAAACGGCCCGTGAAAAAGGCATCAAAAGCGGCGATGACATCTGGCTGGAAAATGCAACCGGTAAGGAAAAAGGCAAAGCGCTGGTCACCGCCGGTATTCGACCCGATACGCTATTCGTCTATATGGGATTTGGCGCCAAGGCAGGAGCCAAAACAGCCGCGACGACGCACGGTATTCATTGCGGTAATTTGCTTCCGCATGTCACCAGTCCGGTGTCAGGTACGGTGGTCCACACCGCTGGCGTTACGCTTCGTCGGGCATGAGAAAGGAGTACATCATGAATCAATCAACAAACCCTTATGTCATGCTGCATGACGAAAAACGCTGCATTGGTTGTCAGGCGTGTACGGTTGCCTGCAAGGTACTGAATGACGTGCCTGAAGGTTTTAGCCGCTTACAGGTGCAGATCCGTTCACCGGAACATGAACCCGAGGCGCTTTCCCATTTTCAGTTTGTTCGTGTTTCTTGCCAGCATTGTGAAGATGCGCCGTGCGTCAGCGTTTGTCCAACCGGTGCATCATTCCGCGATGAAAACGGCATTGTGCAGGTGGATAAGTCCCGCTGTATTGGCTGTGACTACTGCGTCGCTGCTTGTCCGTTCCATGTGCGCTACCTCAATCCACAAACGGGAATCGCAGACAAATGTAATTTCTGCGCGGATACCCGTCTGGATGTTGAACAGTCGCCCGCCTGCGTTTCCGTTTGTCCGACGGATGCGTTGAAGTTTGGTCGTCGTGATGACCCGGAAATCCAGCACTGGATCAATCAAAAAGAGGTTTATCGCCAGCAGGATACGCGTAGTGGCCCGGTGAGTGTTTATCGGCGTAAAGAGATCCATCAGGAGGGTAAAGTATGAATTCTATCTGGGGAGCGGAACTTAACTATGCGCCGGACTACTGGCCGCTGTGGCTCATTTATGCGGGCGTTATTGTTGTGCTGATGATTGCAGGGCTGATCACGCACGCGCTGTTACGTCGGATGCTGGCGCCAAAAACGGTAACCGGAGAGGAGCACCGGGAGTACCTCTATTCGCTGGCTGTTCGCCGTTGGCACTGGGGAAATGCGCTGCTCTTTATTCTGCTTTTGCTGAGCGGCCTGTTTGGCCACTTCTCTGTCGGGCCGGTAGTGTTGATGGTGCAGGTACATACCTGGTGCGGCTTCGCATTGCTGGCCTTCTGGATTGGCTTTGTGTTAATAAACGCAATCAGCGGCAACGGCTGCCATTATCGCGTGAAGTTAAACGGGGTGATATCACGCTGCCTACTGCAAACGCGTTTTTATCTGTATGGCATCATGAAAGGCGAGCCGCACCCGTTTGCCGCAACGGCAAAGGATAAATTTAACCCACTGCAACAACTGGCCTACCTGGCCATTATGTACGCGCTGGTTCCGCTGTTGATCATCACCGGGTTGTTATGCCTCTACCCGCAGGTGTCAGGAGCGGGGCCGATAATGCTGGTGCTGCATATGGCGCTAGCGATTGTCGGCTTACTGTTCATCTGCGCACATATTTACCTGTGTACGCTGGGCGACACGCCAGGGCAAATTTTCCGCAGTATGATCGACGGCTACCATCGCCATCGCAGCCATCACGCAGAGACTGCGCCACGCAAAGGATAATTTCGCGCGCGGTTTGTCTCTGACAGCCTTGTATGACAGCAAGAAAATGTGCCTTATGTCACATTTTCTTGCAATTTATTCAAGTTTGTTCGACAGAACTTCCGTAAAAAGAACGGCTATTCATCCCTTTTCTGAGGACATGCTGTTGAAACGCCGTTTGTTTATTGCCGCTTCACTATTCACGATGAGTTTTACGTCCGCCTGGGCGACCGATGCCGCCAGCTTCGCCCCACAGCCGCCTGCGATAAATGCCGGGGCGTGGGTATTAATGGATTACACCACGGGCCAAATTCTGACAGCCGGTAATGAACACCAGCAACGTAACCCCGCCAGTCTGACCAAGCTGATGACCGGCTATGTTGTTGACCGCGCAATCGACAGTAAGCGCATTAGTCCAACCGATATTGTCACCGTTGGGCGCGATGCCTGGGCGAAAGACAATCCGGTATTCGTCGGTTCATCCTTGATGTTCCTGAAACAAGGCGATCGCGTTTCGGTGCGCGACCTCAGCCGCGGGCTAATTGTTGATTCCGGGAATGATGCCTGCGTGGCGCTGGCTGATTACATCGCCGGGGGACAACCGCAGTTTGTGGCGATGATGAACAACTATGCGCAAAAGCTGAACCTGCAGGATACCCAT
Organism: Citrobacter sp. Cc139; assembly: GCF_030334645.1. NCBI lineage: Bacteria > Pseudomonadati > Pseudomonadota > Gammaproteobacteria > Enterobacterales > Enterobacteriaceae > Citrobacter > Citrobacter sp. Cc139. The sequence continues at coordinate 330,408 of NZ_JAOWDM010000090.1, read as the reverse complement.
TTTGAAACGGTTCATGGTCTGGATGCGCCAGGTCAGCATAGCTCTGCTTACGATCTGGCCGTATTGTCGCGAGCTATCATCCATGGTGAACCGGATTTCTACCATATGTACAGTGAGAAAAGCCTTACCTGGAACGGAATCACGCAGCAAAACCGTAATGGCCTGTTGTGGGATAAAACCATGAACGTGGATGGTCTGAAGACAGGGCATACGTCCGGTGCCGGGTTCAATCTGATCGCTTCCGCCGTTGATGGACAACGTCGACTGATTGCGGTTGTGATGGGGGCGGAGAGTGCGAAAGGCCGTGAAGACCAGGCGCGTAAGCTGCTGCAATGGGGACAACAAAACTTCGATACGGTGCAGGTTTTGCGTAGCGGTAAGCAGGTCGGTACTGAACGGATCTGGTATGGCGACAAAGAAAAAATCAGCCTGGGCACCGAGCAGGATTTCTGGATGGCCCTGCCTAAAGCGGAAGTGGCTAACATTAAAGCAAAATATGTCCTTGATAAGAAAGAACTGGTTGCACCAATCGCGGCACATCAGCGTGTGGGTGAAATTGAACTCTACGATCGGGATAAGCTGGTGGCGCACTGGCCTCTGGTTACGCTGGAGTCCGTCAGTGAAGGTGGCGTTTTCTCGCGTCTGAGCGATTATTTCCACCACAAGGCGTAATTATTTCCTGGAATACCTGACTGGCAAGAGTGCGAATCTGCTCACATAATAATCACTATTTACTTGTGGCCGTAATACCTAAAAATTAAACTGTATATACATACAGTGTAATCACGGAGGTTATATGGAGTACGAGATTAAACAGGTCGATAAACGCAGGATTGCCGGTTTTCACATGGTTGGTCCGTGGGAACAAACGGTAAAGCAAGGTTTTGAGCAGTTAATGAAGTGGGTCGACGGGAAGCAAATTGTTCCGCTGGAATGGATAGCCGTTTATTACGACAATCCTGACGTTGTCCCGGCGGAGAAACTGCGTTGCGACACCGTGGTATCTGTGCCTGAAGATTTTGCGATCCCGGAAAACAGCGAAGGGGTGATCCTGACCGAAGTGGCGGGTGGCGACTATGCTGTTGCCGTTGCGCGTGTAGAAAATCATGATTTTGCCACTCCCTGGTATCAGTTCTTTGACCGCCTGTTGCAGGATACGACTTTCGAAATAGCTGCTAAACCCTGCTTTGAAGTGTACATGAACAATGGCATCGAGGATGGCTACTGGGACATTGAAATGTACATACCGGTGCAGTCGAAGTAACTGTTTTTGATGCAAATCAGGATGATATTTTCAGGCAATAAACGAGTATAATCTTGTTCTTTGCTATTCGCTGACGGAGTGCATGAGTGCGTGCCAATAAGTCACTGAGCCCTTTTGAAATTCGTTTGTATCGTCATTATCGTGTAGTGCACGGTATTCGCATTGCGCTTGCGTTTATTCTCACTTTTCTGTTGGTACGCCTGTTAAACATTCCTGAAGGTACATGGCCTCTGATCACGCTGGTGGTGATCATGGGGCCTATTTCTTTTTGGGGGAACGTTGTTCCCAGAGCTTTTGAACGTATTGGCGGCACGATCCTGGGATCGGTGCTTGGGCTGGTGGCCCTGCGTCTGGAGCTTTTTTCGCTTCCGCTGATGCTGATATGGTGCGCGGTGGCGATGTTTCTCTGCGGTTGGCTGGCATTGGGCAAAAAACCGTATCAGGCGCTGTTGATTGGTATTACGCTTGCCGTTGTAGTGGGTGCTCCCGCTGGGGATATGAATACGGCGTTATGGCGTGGCGGCGACGTTATTCTTGGATCGTTGCTGGCAATGCTGTTTACCGGCGTGTGGCCACAACGGGCATTTATACACTGGCGTATTCAACTGGCGCATTGCGTAACGGGGTACAATCGGGTGTACCAGGCGGCGCTCTCCCCCAATCTGCTTGAACAACCGCGACTGGAGAAGCATTTACAACAGCTGTTGAGCGAGGTTGTCAAAATGCGCGGGCTCATCGTCCCTGCCAGTAAAGAAACGCATATTCAAAAATCCATTTTTGAAGCTATTCAGACGGTTAATCGTAACCTCGTCTGCATGCTCGAGTTGCAAATCAATGCGCTCTGGGCCAGCCGTACCAGTCACTTTGTTATGTTGAATGCGCATACTTTGCGTGAAACCCAGCTCAGGACGCAGCAGGCGCTACTGACAATAACGCATGCATTATATGAAGGTAATCCGCAGCCAGTACTTGCCAATACGGAGAAGCTCAATGATACCGTGGTGGAGCTGCGTCAGCTTATCGCTGAGCATAAGGGCAATAATGTCGCGGAAACGCCTATTCACGGCTACGTTTGGTTGAATATGGAGATGGCGCGACAGCTGGAGTTACTTTCTCATTTAATCTGTCGCGCGCTGCGCAAATAAAGAGCAGATGAGGGGATTGGTTTCACTGCTGCTTCGATTCAGCAACGATTAGAGGTATGATACTGAAAAAGGCTAAAACCATTGGTAACTGCAATGGCTTTACCCTCGATAATTCAGGTTTCAACCATGCATTGTCGATGCAGATGCAACTTGAAGTATGGCGGGCATGAAAGTAATGTTGACCCACTTTAGCCGTTGTTTAAACGAATCCGAATCTCACATTATCAGGGGTGTAAAAATGGAAACTACCAAGCCTTCTTTCCAGGACGTGCTGGAATTTGTTCGTCTGTTCCGTCGTAAAAACAAACTGCAACGTGAAATCCAGGACGTTGAGAAAAAGATCCGTGACAACCAGAAACGTGTCCTGCTGTTGGACAACCTGAGCGACTACATCAAGCCAGGCATGAGCGTGGAAGCGATTCAGGGTATTATCGCTAGCATGAAAAGCGATTACGAAGATCGCGTTGATGATTACATCATCAAAAATGCTGAGATCTCAAAAGAGCGCCGCGATATTTCTAAGAAGCTGAAAGCCATGGGTGAACTGAAAAACGGCGAAGCGAAAGCTGAGTAACGATTTATGCTTGTCCGGGTCGCTGCTGTGCGGCGACCCTTATTGCAGTTCAACTCCGCCTGCGACCATTCGCAATAAATGCTGTTCTGGCCAGTGAACCGTCAGTTTTTTCTGTGTCAGCATCCATTTTATGTAATCCACATCATGACGCGTTCTGTCCAGCATCAGGCCGACAACGCTGCCGCTGTGCGCAACGTTAACGCCGTATAAATCACATTCCTCTACCAGCGCTAATAGTGAATCAAAATCTGGTTTCGGTAACAGCAACTGGCTGGCGGTTGCGCTTAGCGTGGCAGCTTCGCCCATCCGGTAAGGATTTTGGCTGATACAAGCTTCCTGTACCTTTTCCCATGCTCGTTTGAGGGCCGGAGCACCTGCCTGTAACCCGGAATGACGCGGAATACGGTGATAATCAGCAGTGCGCAATGTTTCCGGACTTTCGAGAACCAGCAGATCGAGTTGAGGCTGGGCTTCGCAGGCAATTTGCGTGGAGGCGTCGTTATGATCGAAAAGGGTAAGCTTACGAAAAACGGTGCTGTCGGTAGGCTCCAGCGAAACGCAAAGTTGCGCCAGCGTAGGCTCATCCAGGTGATGGCCCAGATGATGTGCTGTGGCGACAGCGGTGGCGGCAATATCTGCAGTGCTGCTGGCCATTCCTTTAGCGATGGGAATAGTTGACTGGACATCAATTCGGATATCCTGACTCATCTGCGCCGGGTATTGCCAGTGCTGCAATAGCCGATTAACCATCGCCCGTGAAAGTGGACGTTCCTCTGCCAGCGGCGAGCCTGAAGTGACTTCAACGGTGCTATACCATTCGACCGGGCAGGAGACTAATTTCTCACTGCCCAGAATCCAGCCCTGGATAAGTTCTCCGCACGATGCGGGACATTGCGCAACAGCCACGTCTTCACCTTTGTGATCAGCAATCTTCGGCGCATAGTGTCATGGCGATCATGCTATTACCATGATTTGCCGCAATTTGCGGTGCGGCAGCGCTAAGCGGGAATGCCCAATGTCACAGTTTCTGATATCGCTAAACGCATAACGTCCTGCGCTATCATCAGCTCTTCATTGGTATTAATCACCGCCACTTTAACCAGCGCATTTTCTGTCTGAATAAACGTGGCGTTTCGCTGATTTTTTTCTTCATCGACGGCCAGTCCCAGGAAATTCAGATTGCGACAAATTGCCGCTCGCGCCCGCGCTGAGTTCTCGCCGATCCCACCGGTAAATACCAGCGCGTCCAGGCCGCCCATCTGCATAATATAGCTGCCAATGGTGGCGCGAATGCGCTCGGCAAAAAGCGTCAACGCCAGCGCCGCCTGATGATTACCTGCATCTGCGGCATGTTCAACGTCGCGATAGTCAGGTGAGATCCCAGAAACGCCGAGTAAGCCGGATTCATTGTTGAGCAATTGGTTGAGCTGCTGCGGTGTCTTGCCTTCGCGCAGGGCAATCCACGGCAAAATAGACGGATCAATATCGCCACTTCGCGTGCCCATCATCACGCCAGACTGTGGCGTAAACCCCATAGAGGTATTAACTGATTGACCACCTTTGATGGCGCAGATGCTGCTGCCGTTGCCAAGATGACAACAAACGACGCGCAGGGCGCTGAGGGGCACCCCTAACTTTTCAGCAAGCTGGGCGCTGACATATTTGTGGCTGGTGCCATGAAATCCGTAACGACGAATACCCAGCTCTGAATAGTAACGCCAGGGCAGGGGATAAATGAAAGAAGGCTCGTCAAGCGTCTGATGAAAAGCGGTGTCAAAAACCGCCACGGCCGGCGTTTCGGGTAATTGCTGGCGAAATACTGCAATTCCCAACGCATTTACCGGGTTATGTAGCGGGGCCAGTTCCGCAAGGCGATCAATTTCCGCCAGCGTTTCATCGGTTACCAGTGCGGAATCTTTAAAAGATTCCCCGCCGTGTGCGACGCGATGCCCCACGCCGTCGATCTCCTGCAGACTGCTGATAATATTGTGGTTGAGCAGTTTTTCCAGGAGCAGCGTCACTGCTTCACGATGATCGGCTACGGGCAATATTTCCTGCCATTTTTGCGCAGGCGTTTTAAGGGTGACCTGCGCATCAGACATACCAATACGCTCGATCAACCCCTGACAAATCATTTCACCTTGTGGCATCGCCAGAAGCTGAAACTTGAGCGAGGAACTCCCCGCATTAATGGCCATTATTTTGTGAGACATGAAAGTTCCTTTGCATTCAGAAAAATGAACATCTCATCAACACCTGTATTCTCCAGCGCACTGGTGACAAACACTTTTTGCGCGCCAGCCTCGACTAACCAACTCTCAACGAGGGAAATGCGCTGCGGATTGGCTAAATCGGCTTTAGTGACGAGGCCAATGACGGGTCGGTTCATTGGGCCCGTGAAACCGGGAGAAAATGGCGACCACGGCGCGTCAGCATTGAGGACCAGCGCGATGATGTCTGCTTCACAGGCGCTGGCCAGCAGCGCACTGTACAGACAGCGGTTTTCAAGATATTCGCCCGGTGTGTCTATCGCTGTGGGCGACCAGACTATGGCCTGGGTCTTCTGATAGTGAAGCGCTTCTCCCCGCATGCATTGTGTGAGCGACGTTTTTCCGCACTGGCTGGGGCCGATTAGCATGATGCGTTTCATGAGATTACGTCCGGGTGATGGGGCAAGCGGTAAAACGCATCATTTCGCCCAGCGTTCGGGTTACCTGTTTCAGCGCGTACTCAACGGCGGAGACGTCGCCCGTCAGTACCACTGCGCCGGTAAATCGGTCGAGAAAACCAATCTCTACCGCTCCGGATTTCGTGGCGATATCGCAGGCGATAATTGAGGCTTCGCTGGGGGTAATCGTCAAAATCCCGATTGCGGATACTGAATCCTGTAATCCCAGTTTCTTGAACAAATCTTTTCCGGGATTGGCGATAAGATGCGCCAGCGTGACCTGCTTGCCAGGAACATATTCCTGGATCATACGATCCGTGGTGGGCTGTCTTTCCATTATCCCTCCACCATCTGCCGCCACATGCTTTCATGCGGGCGAGGTATGACAGAACGATAAACCAACAGGCCTTTTTCACCCGCGCTTTCACTGGCAACCGTTACTGCGTTATTCACATCGGATACATCGCCAGCGACAACCATGTAGCACTTGCCGCCAATACCAAATGCCATGTGCACGCGAACCAATGTGACATTGGAAGCTTTAACTGCGCGATCCGCGGCACAGATACAGGCCGCCACGCTCCATGTTTCAACAATCCCGACAGCCTGACGCTTATCCACGCTATTTAACCCGCTGATCGCCGGGAGTACGCTGGCATGGATATTAGGCAGTACCAGACTGTCAACGAGCATATCTCCAGCAAGAGATGTACCAGTGGCTATCGCCTGCTGTACTGCGCCTACGTCACCACCAAGCATAAGCAGGAATTTTCCCGGGCAGATGGTCTTGCTGACCAGTAAATTCACATTCGCGCTTTTTAACATGGCATCGCCAGCTTCCATTCCTTTGGCAATGCTGGTGAGTTCTAAGATCCCTATAGCCTGAGACATGATTAACCTCTTATTACCGTGATGGATTGCTCAGTGATTTCGCTGACAATACCGTCAATACTGGCGTGGACAGGCGCACCTAATGCGCCTGTCTGCACATCGGCAACGCATTGACCGCGAACAACGCGATCGCCTTGCTGCACACATGGGATGGCGCTGGCGCCAATATGCTGGCGTAGCAACAGCGTCGTTTCATCGGTGGAATAATCAGTCTCAGCCAATGGCGCATCGTGATACCAGTCGCTAAGACCCAGTTTGGTAATAAGGCGCTTAACCGGGATCAACCGGTACTTCGCCATTTCATCCTCAGGATTTAGCGGCCCTTCATAACGATGGTTGAGCGCCCGTAGTTCGCGTTTAAGCATGCGGTTGATTCGCATCGGCGATATTCCAACCGGACAGGCAACGCTTTCACAGACATTGCATTCTGAACAGGTCAGGGCTGTGAGCAGCAGTTGTGGTGTGGCCGCCTGCTGATAATTAACCGCGCGAACCAGCAGATGTGGTGATAATTCATGGCCGATTAAGTGCCTTGGGCACAAATCCGTACACAAACGGCACTGCTCGCATACGGTTTTTGCGACGGAAAGCACGGTGCGTTCATCCTGCATTCGCCGCTGAATCAGCGCATGAGATTTTGGTAAAACCAGCAACCCACCGGTGGTCTTGCTGACGGGGGTATCCAGGGAGGTAATAAGACCGCCCATCATCGGGCCGCCATTAATAAATCCTGGATCGTCAACGGTTGCGCCTCCCGCCAGCGCCAGCACCTCGCGAAGTGACATCCCGATAGGGACAGTGAGTGTGATGGGTTTGGCGACTGCGCCGTTGACGGTCAACGTACGACGGGTAACGGGATATTGCTGTTCAACCGCTCTGGCGATGTTGAGCACGGTCTGGACGTTATTAACCACCACGCCGACGCTGACCGGCAGTGCGGCAGGTGGGACCCTCCGGCCTGTTGCCATCCAGATGGTCAGCACCTCGTCACCGGCCGGGTAGACATCAGGTAAAATGTGTAACCGGATATCGGCAGGTAGCAGAGGAGCTAACGCATTGATAGCCTTCTGATATTTCTCTTTGAGCGCAATAATACCGGCACTGGCTCCGGTAGCCGTCATGGCATATTTAACGCCGCGAATAAGTCGGCCTGCCTGGACGCTCATCAATTGCTGGTCAACTTTTAACATCGGTTCACATTCGGCGGCATTCACCAGAAATGTATCGACCTGCGCCTGTAATTTTACGTGCGCAGGAAAGCCTGCACCGCCGGCTCCAACAACGCCAGCAGCCCGAACGCGTTCGCGTATCGTCTGCGCATCATAAAGCGTGGACTCTGCCGTCATGGCTGTATTCATAATAATTCCTCAAGCAGTTCCTGCATGGCACTGGCGTCGGCAACACGAGGATTGGTTTGCAGCGTGACATCAGCCAGCGCGGCCTGAACCATCGACGGTATACGCTGTGACCAGTTTTGCTTTCCGTCTTTGAGTGCGTCAACGAAAGAAGGTAACGCACACTGTTTTTTGAGAAGCTCAATGTGATGAATGAGCGCATTCAGCGCAGCCGTATCGTTCGCGTTATCCGGGCATAAATGGCAGGCTTTAGCGAAACGGGCATAGCGCTTCGCGGCCCTGGGGTCGCGGGCATTAAAATGAATGACAGGGGTCAGCAGCAGTGCATTGGCAAGTCCGTGGGGCAGATGAAACTGGCCGCCCAACTGATGGGCAATCGCATGGTTTATACCCAACCCCGCCTGGCTAAATGCCATTCCTGCGAGCGTTGACGCGTTGTGCATTTTCCCCCTGGTTGCCAGACACTCGCCTTTGCTGACGGCGACGGGAAGGTACTGGAAGACGATTTGTGCCGCTTTTTCCGCCAGCGCGTCGGTGAAATCGCTGGCCTTCGTGGACACGTAAGCCTCCAGCGCATGCGTCAGGACGTCCATGCCGGTATTCGCGGTGATGGCAGGAGGTACGCTGACAACCAGCGTTGGATCGAGGATGGCCATATCCGGGTAAAGCGCATTGTCAAACAAGGGATATTTAATGCCTTTATCCGGATCGCTAATCACGCAGGCGCTGGTCACTTCCGAGCCTGTGCCGCTGGTGGTGGGAATAGCAACACAGGTTTCGATTTCAATACCAAACTGTCGGCTGAACCAAACGATGGCTTTCGCGGCATCCAGCGCTGAGCCTCCGCCAAAACCAATGACAACATCCGGTCGCAGGGACTGCATTTGCGCAATCCCTTGCACCACCGTGCTAATGGTTGGGTCGGGGGTAATATCGCTGAAAATGCTGATGCGATTATCCGCAGGAAGCGTGTTGCGCAGCTTTTCAATCACAGGAGAACGCGCCAGAAAACCATCGCAGATAATCCAGATATGCTTATTCGTGAAACGCTTGAGCACATCCAGGCTTCCCTGGCCGCTGAATAATCGAGTTTGCAGTGAAAAGCTTTTCATAACGGCCCCATTAGCGAATAGAAAAACCGTTTGTCAGCACGCAACGACGAGAACGTGCGAAAGTACGTGCCGATGTTGTTCCTTCACCGGTCGGCGTCGCAATTGTGAAAGTGGTAAAGCCTTCACCACCCACGCCAATCCCGGCGTAAGAGGGGCCATTTTTCACAAAAATGGAGGTCTGAAGCGTGCGTGCGGCAAGATTCAAACGCGACACATTCTGTGAATGCATAATGGCGGTGTGATGCAATCCCTCTTCAACTTTCAGAGCCAACGTTAACGCACTGTCAAAATCGTTCACCGTGACGATGGGGAGCATTGGCATTAGCTGCTCGCTGGTAACCCACGGGTCGTCAGCCTTGACGATACCTATCAGTAATCGAGGCGCTTTTGCCGGAACAGGTATTCCTGCGGCTTCCAGTAAGGTGGCCGGGCTTTTTCCTACCAGCTTTTTATTGGCCATGCCTTCGGGCAAACAGACTGCCCGCAGTTTGTCTACCTCTTCGCTCGTGAGAAGCAGTGCGCCAAAAGACTGCATTTGTTGAACCAGGCGTTCGGCAACGGCACTAACAACAATCAGGCTCTTCTCAGCAATGCAGGGGAGGTTGTAATCAAAAGATGCGCCGTTGATGATATCTTCCGCCGCCTTAACCAGGTCGGCTGTTTCATCGACAATACAGGGAGGGTTGCCTGCGCCTGCGCCAATGACTTTTTTCCCGCTTTTCATACCCATAGCAACAATGCCTGGGCCACCGGTAATCGCCAGAACTGCGATTTTAGGGTGTGCCATCATCTGCTGGGTAGCCTCAAAGGTGGGTTCTGTGACCGTGACGACAAGATTCCGGATCCCGCAGCAGCGGAAAACAATATCCTCAATCATGGCAATCAGTTTCAGTGAGACCACTTTAGCGCCCGGATGCGGGCTAAAATAAACGCTGTTCCCCGCAGCCAGCATACTGATGCTGTTGTTAATTATGGTTTCCGTCGGGTTGGTACTGGGGGCGACGGAGCCAATCACGCCAAACGGTGAATACTCGAATAACACCATGCCGCCATCACCGGTCAGTGCCGTGGTGGTGAGATCTTCGATCCCTGGAGTATTGTCCAGCGCAGCTTTATTCTTGAGGAATTTATCCTCTTTGTTGCCCATTCCTGTTTCAGCTGCGCTCTCAGCGGCCAGGGAAGCAAGATGAGGGGTCAGTTCTTCTCGCAGGGCGTGAATGATGGCACTGCGGGTTTTTAATGGCGATTGCTGGTAACGTAAAAAAGCCTGATGCGCGGCTTCGATAGCTTCACCCACGGACGGAAAAATTCCGTTTCCTTTGGTTTCTGTTTTTGCCGGGGCGAGTTGTTCACTCAAAATGTTACGGATGAGGGTTTCAAGTTCTGAAGTATTCATTGATGTGTTCTCACGTTAATCGCCGCAATGGCCGTTTCTGCAATGTCCATATCCTGTTCAACGCTTCCCCCGCTGATGCCAAGCCCCCCAAGGAGTAGACCCTCTCGCCATAATGCGTATCCGCCACCAAAAGTGACGACTTTTCCTTGCATATGGCTTTCCAGACCGTAAAGCGCCGCGCCTGGTTGCACCGCTGACGTTAATTCATGCGTGGCGGTTTTCATCGCCACGGCGGTCCAGGCTTTTTTGGGTGCCAGTTCGCTACTGACGAGCAATGCGTCAGGCATACGCCAGGTCACCGTTTGGGTCCCGTTCGCATCAACAATGCTGATGACGACCGGAACCTGAAGTTCTTCTGCTCTCGTCACCGCAGCGCGAGTCAGTTGATGGAGCTCCTGAAAAGACAGAGACATAGTCGGCTCCTTTATGGCTGATGTACGGATGGCGGCGAGATAACGCTCAGCCACTTTCTGAATAATGTCGTTTTGATGGGCGTCATGATCTTCTGCCCGTGCGAGCGCATATAAGCAGTCGGACAGACGATTGATGTAACGCATCAGCACATGTCTGACGGCGATATCGGCAGAAAGCTCCACCAGTCGCCTCTCTGCGCGGCGAGCCAGCGTACGGGCAAAATGTAGACGGCTGGCCGCTTCGCTGCGGCCCGGTAAAATAAAGCTGCGCAGCGGCGGTACTCTCCCCATCGCGGTATCGATGGCGGTTTCCAGCGCTGCAATTTCTTCTGAACTGATGTAGCGCTGCTCTGGGTTTGGTTGTTGGCTCTCGCTGGCGAGTTCGGCGCTGAACCAAAAAAGCTGCAGTTGAATGTTTTCAAGTAACTGGCGGTGCTGCGGGCTTTTCGCCGCACAAATACACAGGCTAAGCGCCGCATTGAGTTCGTCCAGCGTCCCGTAAGCCTCGACGCGCGGATGCGTTTTGCTTACGCGTTGCCCGGTAAAGAGGGCCGTTGTGCCGGCATCGCCAGTGCGGGTATAAATCGCCATAGTTCCTCCTAACGAGAAAGCGTGTCGACAATGCCGACAATAGCCAGATCGATGGCCTCATTTGGGCCGGAGAAAACGTGCCGGGCACTGGAGCCGCTGCTGAGTAAAACCAGTTCGCCGGTTCCTGCGCCGACAGAATCAACGGCGACTTCGTCCCCGGTCGTCGGGGAGGCTGGCAGCTCTCCGTCAACACTCACCCGACGTACCAGTAATAGCTTTTTCCCCACCAGTGAAGGGGACTTTTGCGTGGAGACAACAACGCCTGTAACCCGTGCCAGATGCATAGCTCACTCCTGCTTAATTAATTGGACATTTCGCGTACTGACAGCTTCCTGAGCCAGCGCAGTGACGACACATCGACGGCGTAGCACTAAAACCGCATCGTGCAATTGGGCGACGTCGGCGTAACTGAGAAGTTTGTCAGGATGCAGAACGATGGCTCGCCCCAGTTCGTCCCCAAACTCCAGCGGCAGACGCGCGAGTTTTTTCACGGGTACTGCGGGTAACAATTGGTGATGTAGTGAAATTTTCACGCGGACTCCGCATGCCAGCGCTTCGTGGATCGTGACTACCGACATATTGGCAGAGCTGCTTTCGACAATTTGCTCCAGCAGGAGCAGGTCAGCCTGCAAAATGTGCAGTGACGAGTATTGGCAGCATAGTACCCGTGGGTCTATTTCCCGTAACTGCGCGACGCTGAGGGAGATCGTGCTTGCCGCGCGTTTTTTTAATCGGGAAACAACCTCCTCGATAATGCGTTGCAGCAGTTCGTTGTTCATTGTGAAGTCACCAGTGTGGCGAATGCCTGCGGATTCTCCGCCCCTGCGGCATTGGCTTCGTCGGTATCAATATGCATCTCAAGGCGCATATCCGGCGAAACGCGTACGGCGACGTTATCGAAAATCAGCCGGCGTTCATCGCCATTAATGGCGACCGAGACTTTATCACCATGGGAAACCCGCAGAATCAGGGCATCGAGCGGCGACATATGGATATGCCGTTGAGCAACGATGACGCCGGATGTTAAGTCCAGTTCAGCAAATGGACTGACAAGGCGAATACCCGGCGTGCCCTGAATATTGCCCGACATACGCAGCGGGGCAGCAATACCTAGCGTACGGGCATCGGTACGTGAAATTTCAACCTGACTGGCGCTACGTAGCGGGCCGAGTAAACGCACATTTTTTAACTGTCCTTTAGGTCCGACCAGCGTGACGGTCTGCTCTGCAGCGTATTGTCCGGGCTGCAATAGCCCTTTTTTCATGCTGATAGGCTGATTGGGAAACAAACGGACGTAATCTTCAGTGCAAAGATGAATATGACGATTAGAGATCCCCAGCGGAATAGGGCGCTCGCGCATTTCATCCAGAACTTTGGTGACCGTTGACTTGAGTTGCTGTTTATCCATCACGCTTTACCTCGTTTGCCAGAGTGCAGACAAAGAGAACGGGGCTCACCTTTCTGGCGGGTACAGGCTGGGTCAAGGCACAGATTGCAGCTAATCAACTCCGCATTTTGCGGCGCTTCGGACGCTGTGCTGTCCACCAACATCTCTTCTTGCGGCTCGACCTGGATGGGGGCGGGTGTTGGCTCAGGTTCCGGTGTAACGCTATGTGACAGGATTCCGTCCCCTGGTCTGGAAATGACTTTGTGAGCCACCAGCCCCTCGCGTTGGTCCGCGAAACTGACACCGGTAGAAATGGCCGCCTGCACGGAGGCCACATCTCCGATTATCTTGATCACCGTCCAGCCTGAACCGTTAGTTTTTTCGAGGCCCACCAGCGTGATGGAGGCGGCTTTCGCCATGACGTCCGCGCAACTGATGGCTAATGCCAGACCACTAACTTCGAGTAATCCCAGTGATTGCTTCACGCTGTGCTCCTTGGTTGCAACGACTTATGCGGATTTAGGTAAAATGGCTTCAACGTCGCTGTGCGGACGCGGGATAACGTGGCAGGATTTCACCTCGCCAACGGCGCTTGCAGCTGCGCTTCCTGCATCTACTGCGGCTTTCACCGCGCCGACATCGCCGCGAACCATCACGGTGATCAGACCTGAGCCGATTTTTTCGTAACCGACCAACTGCACGTTTGCGGATTTCACCATGGCATCAGCGGCTTCAATAGCGCCGACAAGCCCTTTTGTTTCAACCAGTCCCAGTGCGTTATTCATACTGCTTGTCTCCTGTGGGTTATGAGTGGCATTCCCGGAATGGAATGCCTTTAACCAGCCGCGCAGCGTTATTACCGATGCTGCGACGAGCGTGGTTATCTTGTTGATACATCAGCGTAAAAAGCGGCGCTGACGCGGGTAGATTTTTGTAGTGCACGACCAGTTTTTCGCGACTGCAGCCAATGCCAACCAGCAGCGGCGACTGGCATGCGGCGAGCCATCCGTTGTGGATAACGTCGGCTGAATGGTTCTCCTGAATCACAAACGGGATCCCTTCTTCTTCAATACCCAGCAGCACGTCGTTCCAGGTGTCAGCACAGTCACCGGTGGTGAAGATAACGATAGCGGGCGTGTTGAGATTACTTTCCATGAGCGAACGCCTTGTGCCAGGAGAGAATCAGCCCGGTCGCGACCGCATTGCGCGGACCCTCGGTGCCACGAATGTTGCCGCGCCCGGCAACCAGGCGATAATGCGCCAGCGCATCGGTGACCAGTTGCGGTACTTCGAAGTCCAGGGACGAGCCGCCAACCAGCACCACAAAGGGAATATCCCGAATGTTCCCGGTCGGACTCACCTGACGTAACGCTCTGAGCGCGTTGGTGACAAAAACGCGCTCCTTGGCGCTGCGGCGAATGGCCCGTACTTTCTCCAGCGCCAGTTCGCCTGGCAGGGGCACCAGCTCATCAGGTTTTACTACGCACACGCGGGCAAAAACCGTTGGCGGAAGAGGCTCAGGGAAGAACTGAACGCTGCCATCTTCGTGGCGAAGATGGAACAAGCTCTCAACTTTCGCTAGCGGGTACTTTTTGATCTCTTCGGCCAGATAACGGTCATCCAGCCCCAGTTCACGGGCAATAATCATCGTGACCATATCGCCCGCGCCCGCCAGGTGTGTGGCAATAATTTCGCCTTTCGGGTTGATGATGGAGGCGTCGGTCGATCCCGCACCGAGATCCAGAATAGCCAGTGGTCGCGTCGTACCCGGAGTGGTTAAGGCCCCGAGAATGGCCGCTTCGGCTTCAGCCCCGCCAACCTGGACATCAATGTTGAGCTTTTGCGTGATCTCCTGGGCAATCATTGCCATTTGCAGGCGATCTGATTTCACCATTGAGGCAATACCGACAGCCTGTTCCAGCGAAAACTCACCGGCAAGTCCACCGGTCACGCTGACGGGAACCGAGGTATCAACCGCCAGTAGATCCTGAATAAAGATTTCCTGACTGGGTTTGTTGGTTAATTCAGCCATTGTCTGGCGTACATGTTCCAGCATGCCGCCAATATTGGTCCCCGCTTCGCCAGTAACGTTATCCAGTTTCGGGCACTCGCCAACGGCTTTCATAATCGCGTCAGCGCCTGCTGCAACGTCGACGCGTACGGTACGCCCTTGTGACTGTAGCTCCAGATTCCCGGCGGGAATGGCTCGTGCTTTCACATCGCCTGACGGCGTTTTCACCACCACGGCAGAGCGGTTGCCGATCAGCGCGCGCGCCATCGGGACAATGTTTTTAGTCTCGTCGGCATTGAGACCAAAGACAGTTGCAATCCCGTAGGGGTTAGAAAGCGTTTCAATGACCTTTCCGGGAACCGCGACCTCAATAGCAGCTAACATACCCAATGGGATACGGTCGATATGAAGCACTTCATCCACGATGGGCAGGGGGTGAGTCAGACGATTGCTGACCAACACGCCATCGTCTTGCTGCAAAATTACGCCAGTTAACTGGTATCCGGCGCGTACCGAGGCATTAATCATCGTGGCGACATCGGCGAAATCAAATGCCGATGACACCACCAGAATATAAGGTGTATCCGCCGGACGGCTGAGCAGCTCTTCCGGCGTAATAGTAATGCCAACACCCAGCCCGACACCGCCCGGCGTTTTAGGGTTATGGCCGATCATGGTGGATTCAGTGATGATGGTTTCGGTGATTGTTTCCATCGCCACGTCGCCAATGACCGGAGTGGCTTCGTTAATACGGATGAGCGAAATATCGCTGACATTGATGCCGGCGTTTTTTGCTGCCAGCGTAAGTGCCTCCTGAATGCCAAACACATTACGCAATGTGCCTTTTATCCCGGTAGTTTCTGCCAGGGCGCTGTTGGTAATACACAGCGCGCCAGACTCATCCAGGGTAGCCAGAGCGACTTCCGTTGATGAGTTACCTATATCAATGCCAGCTATATATCGCATGATCCTGTCCCTGAGTTAGTCGTCGCCTTTGAGTTTTTTACGCTCAACATACAGCGCTGCCGCTTCACGAACGAAAGCCGCACAGATCTTTGCCTGATAACGATTTTCGAGATCGTCAGCGATAGCCATCAGCTCATCTTTAGTCGAGCGATACGGGCGTAGCGCGTTGTAGATCTCCAGGATGCGATCGTCAGGTACAGCGGTTAGCTCTGCGGCGCGCTCAAAGTTCATCGCCAGCCTGTCACGCCCGGCATCTTTGGCGATTTCCGCCTGCAGGCGCAGCGTTTCAGGCGTGATGCGCATGTCCTGTGCCGTCACCTTGTTGCTCAGAACATTTTCGAGCGTGAAGTCATCCAGGGTTTTGTTGGTCGCGGTTTTTACCCACTCAGGATGTTTATTCGCAAGAGGGTAATCCGTGACTTTCGCGGTATGTGCTGATGAACTTGCCGCAACCGGAGTAGCGGACTCGCCTTGCAGGCTGTTCATCCGGCTCAGCACATCCCGAACCATCGATTCAATTGCGTCGGTATTCATGGAGTTATCCTTTATCAAAGCGCCACGCGCAGTTCCTGCGGGTTTTTGCCCGTCACGACATATTTGGTCTCTTTAATGTGCAGAATGGCCGATTTCGCCTGGTACTTAGGTCGAGCCATCTGGTCATTCAGAGTAGGGACCGGTTGCGGAGATTCACGCTTGGCATAACGCGCGGCGTTTTTACCGATCTGACGATAGGTTTCCAGCGTCAGAAGCGGCGCCTGAGGGAACAGTTCCAGATTAGAAAGCGGCGGTAATCCCTGTTGGTGGATAACCGTGGTGCCTTTTGACTGGATGCCGATAGAGATCCCGGAACCGCTCAGACGGTTGCCTTCCACGGCGACAAACGCGACATCAGAGGATTTAAAGCAGCGGATAACGCGTGCTTTAATGCCTTCCTCTTCAATCCCGGCAATCACTTCGCGCAAGATATTCTTATGCGGGATCCCGACGATATTGACGGTTTGTGAGAGCCCGAACGCTGGACCTACGGCAATAATCACTTCGTCTTGCTGCTGACCTTGTTTAGCTTCGCCAATCTCGGTCAGAAAACTGTCGCTCTGTACCGCTGCGGCCTGCGGCGCGCTTGCCGCTGTCGATGCGTGGAATGAGACGGGTTTGTCGCTGGTCTGCATTTCAGACAGCACGTCTTCAATTATCTGGCGCAGCAGCTTTTCATTAATTTCCATTTTTCACCCCTTAGCCAAGTTCGTTGGGATCAAGTGCGCCAGGGATGTTTTTGATCTCTTCCCAGCGTTCGCCTTGCAGGCGATAACCTGTTGCCGGACCGGCATAGTCATTGACGTCATTTACTGCGGATAGCACCTGTCCGTCGCCAACGATAATGGCGGAGGTATGCAGATAATCCCCGGTTAACTTGGCTTTCTGGATGTTGAGCATGTCCTGCGCAACATCGGTAAACCCGCCCTGAGCAAGCGCTTTTACCACTTCAAGACCGTTGCGATTTTTACTGATGATCTCTTGTGCAAATTTGATGTCTTCAACGATGTTGCGCTCTGGCATATCTTTCGATCCGTGAGCGTAAGTCGCAGCTTCCACTTCTTCATCAGTGATTGGCGGTAATCCCATCCCGGCAAACACAGCCTGCAGCGCGCGGGCCGCTTTGTTACGAATGGCGATAACATCTTCTTCTCGAACCGGACGCAGGCCGCCGTCCACTTTCAGGTCGCGCTGGATAACGTTGTAGTCGTCAAAGTCTTCAGCATCTTCGTTGGAACCGGCGAACATGTTGTCGTAGTTCGGTACCGCGGAATAACCGGAAGAGATGAAGTCAGTACCTGGCAGGAACTGCATCAGCAGACGCGCGGTACGACGCATATCCGAGTGGGTAAAGGTCTGGTCGTTGCTGGAGGCGCATTCCAGATCCAGAGAAGAACAGATCAGGTTTTCGGCCAGAACCGCACGAATACCGGACGGCACGGCAGAAGGTACGCCGATGCAGCTTACTGAGCCGTTTTGCAAACCCTGCACGCCAGCGGCTTTGGTGATGTAAATGCAGCGGGCTTCCAGATAAAGCATCGATTTACCTTCGGCATAACCCATCTGTACTTCAGAGCCAGAGCCGGAAGTAAAGCGCATTTTCAGGCCGCGAGAGGCGTAGGAAGAGGCGAGGAAGCCTTTCGACCATGGTGTGTCGTCGCCGTCGGTAAAGACGGGTTCTGTACCATAGACGGAGATAGTTTCCGCGTAGCATGTGTGGCCCAGCATGCCGAGCTTAAGTTCGGTTGCTTCTTCCAGAGAGCACTGAGTTAACACGCCAGGGCGTCCAACCTGTGAACCGACTAACAAGGCAATGGCGTTAAATGGCGCGTAGCGTGCGACGGCAACGGTCGTTTCCTGTTCGTCAAATCCGCGCCATGCGCCTTCTGCGGCGTCAGCGGCAATCTGTACCGGGTTATCTTTGACGTTAGTGACGTGCGCCTGTTGAGACGGAGTTCGACGAGCACGCATTTTCTGCATGGCCATCATCATCTCGACGACGTTCATATGGGACACCACTTCGACAATTTTTGCTGGTGTCATGGCGGTGGTCAGCGGTACGATATCTTTGCGCTTCACGTTAGGGTCGCAAAGCATATTGGCCAGTTTGACCGAGTCCATTGCCATGACTTCTTCAGCGCGCGCCAGGTTAATGCCGTAGCGGGCAATGAAATGGTCAATTAAGTCAAATTCACTGGCGGATTTGCCGTCCAGTTCAGTCACAGTACCGTTGACGATTTTAATCGATGGTTTAGGGTCGTTCGGGCTTTCCATCGCAATGAAGCCTTCTTCGATCCACTCCTTAACGAAACCATCCTGATTCACAGGGCGTTTCGCCAGTGCTTCAAATCTTTTCGATCTCATGAATCAGCCTCACTGATATCAGATATAGGACGGACGATCGTTTTTCGGCTCTGAGCCGAGGGTCCCGAGTACGGTTTTACCGATTTCACGGGCGGAGATAACAGCCTGACGAACTGCGCCGGAATCACCAGAGATGACCAGAATGGCTTCGTTGCTGAAGCTGGTGCCATGGGCCGGGGAGCTGTAGGCTACAACTTCTACATTGGCGGATTTCAGCGCAGTATCAGCCATCAGGACACCCACGGAGGCTGGTGCGCCGACAATCACGCCACAGGCACGGCCAATCGGCGCGCCAAAGGCTTTTTCCAGCGCGTAGCTGGCGCGGGCGGTGTATTGCATCTCGATGTGACCGGCTTCGTTGGCATAAACATCGCCAAAGGTGCGATCCAGCTCTTTCAGCGCAACCTCAATTCCGCGTTTCACGTCGGAAACATCGTTGCCGCCGAGGATAATCAGCGAGCCGTGGCCCGCGCCGCCTTTGGTATCTCGTGGTAATTCAATACTGACGACTTCCGTATTTGTTGCTTTTACCGCTTCATCGGCGGCCATAATGTGCGGACCCGCGCCAGTACGGGCGCCAAGGATGCCAATGGAGCGATAACGTTTTTCAAGTTTCATCGCGTCCAGTAAGGCGCTGTCTACGTTGGCGATTACCAGACCGACGGTGTCGCCGATCGCGGTACCGACAAACTCCGTTAAACTGCAGCTTTTCTCTGCCATAGCCGTTTC
This sequence comes from Citrobacter sp. Cc139, assembly GCF_030334645.1. Classification (NCBI taxonomy): domain Bacteria; kingdom Pseudomonadati; phylum Pseudomonadota; class Gammaproteobacteria; order Enterobacterales; family Enterobacteriaceae; genus Citrobacter; species Citrobacter sp. Cc139. Next base: position 311,008 of record NZ_JAOWDM010000090.1, on the reverse strand, counting down.
TCGTGTTGGGTGATTATTTTCAGGGATAGCCTGCTGTTCTGGGGTTGCCACGCGAGCAATCACCTGCGCCATGATCTGTTCAACCAGCTCATTGCTGCTCATTAGCTAATTCCCTTCGGTAAGATTTTTTCTACATCGGTGTGAGGGCGCGGGATAACGTGTACGGCTTTCACTTCTCCCACATTACGGGCTGCGGCGGCGCCGGCATCTGTTGCTGCTTTGACTGCGCCGACATCGCCGCGGACAATAACGGTTACCAGCCCCGAACCAATTTTTTCGTAGCCGACCAGCATTACATTGGCTGACTTCACCATTGCATCTGCGGCCTCTATGGCTGCAGTTAAGCCTTTGGTTTCTACCATTCCTAACGCTTCTTGTTGCATAAAGACCTCGCCTGGGTTGTCCCGATATTCATGACTATAAAAAGAAGCGAGGAAAAAGAATGGCTGAGTTGAAAGTATGAATGAAAAAATAGTGAGGTTATGGTGATATAAAATTGCTGCGTTTTATTTTATCTTTCTGTTTTTAATGGTTATTTTTTATTTTAATAATATGAATATTTAGTTATGTTAATTCCATATTTACACTTTTGTTAGTGACATTAAAAATGGCATTTGCTATGCGGAAAATGAAAATGTGATGATTGTCTGAAAACATAATTCTGCCAATAGCAATATTTTATCGTTTCACAAATGTACCACTAATAGTGGATTTCCCTGTGTTCTCGCCTGTTTTAATAAAAGTGATAGCAAGAATTTGCTATCTCAGCACGATTTTGAGGGGCATGCCGCCTTCAGATTGCCAACATTTTGCCGATACGGCTTTTTATAGTAAGCCTTGAAGTATTCTACGTACCAGCAAGGAGTCCGCTGGTAAAGACACGAACTCTGCTTAGAAGGTGTCACAATGAACGATTCACTAAAAGCGCAATGCATTGCTGAGTTTTTGGGTACCGGGCTGTTTTTGTTTTTTGGCATCGGATGCCTGAGCGCACTTAAAGTCGCGGGCGCCAGTTTGGGATTATGGGAGATCTGCATCATATGGGGGTTGGGGATCTCGCTTGCCGTTTACCTGACAGCGGGGATTTCTGGCGCGCATCTCAATCCTGCAATCACCATCGCCCTGTGGTTATTTGCCTGTTTTCCGGGGCGCAAAGTTGTGCCATACACCGTAGCGCAGGTTGCGGGTGCCTTTGGCGGCGCGTTGCTAGCCTATCTGCTGTACGGAAGTCTATTTACCGAATATGAGTCTGCCCATCAAATGGTGCGCGGCAGCCTTGAAAGCCTGCAATTGGCCAGTATTTTTAGTACTTATCCAGCGGCGGCGCTCAGCGTCTGGCAGGCTGCGCTGGTTGAAGTAGTGATCACTTCCATTCTGATGGGCATGATCATGGCACTTACCGATGACGGTAATGGCGTCCCCAGAGGGCCATTGGCGCCTTTATTGATTGGCATTCTGGTGGCTGTTCTCGGTGCATCTACCGGGCCGCTCACCGGATTTGCGATGAACCCGGCACGTGATTTCGGTCCAAAAATATTTGCATGGATGGCCGGGTGGGGAGATGTGGCGATGACTGGCGGGCGTGATATCCCTTATTTCATCGTACCGATTGTGGCCCCCATCATCGGTGCGTGCGCGGGCGCAGCAATTTATCGTTATTTTATTGGCAAAAATTTACCGTGTAATACGTGTAAACTGGAGGAAAATGAGAGCTAGCTTCACGGAAGATGTTTATTTTTGAAGCGTAAAAACTGTTTTCGTGATCCGGTTTCCTGAACCGCTGAAAAAGTCTCCCCACAATGGGAGACTTTTGTTATGTTCGATGATGACTTTCATCAGCGCCCAGGAAAGCGAGATGAAACTGGATGTGTAAATAGTATGTTTTATTTATAACAATAAATTAACTGAGAGGTTTTATCATGATTTCTGCGAGTGCCCTGAACTCAGAACTCATTAATAAAATCGCACAGGATTTTGCGCAGGCCACCAGTCTGGCTGTTGTGGTTGTCAATATTCACGGTGATGAAATTTCTGAGCTTTTTAATTTCACCCCTTTTTGTCAGTTGATGCGCCAGCATCCTCAGCACAGTACCCGTTGTCGTATGAGCGATCGCTGTGGCGGGCTGGAAGCTTCAAAATCTGATCAACCCTGCATCTATCGCTGCCACGCGGGGCTTACCGACTTTTCAATTCCGCTGGTAATTGCGGGTCACCTGGTTGGGTTCGTATTGTGCGGTCAGGTGCGTTTAAGTAACGATGTCGGCCTGGTGGATATCCTGAACGTCGATGACCGCTGGCAAGCCGATCCCGAACTGCTCAGTGAATTTCGTAATGTGCCGGAGATGGACTATTCGCGCGTTATCGCCTCGGCGGATCTGCTAAAGCTCATCGTGGAAAATTGCCTTAAAAAACAACTAAATTTTGTGGTTATCAAAGACAACCCGCAGCAGGCAGAGCCAGTACGCGCCAACCGAACGCCGAATCCTCACGACAGCAAAATGAAAAAAGCGCTGCGCTATATTGATGCGCATTTGTCAGATGAGTTACGCCTGGAAGATGTTGCGTCTCATGTTTACCTTAGCCCTTACTATTTCAGTAAATTGTTCAAAAAATATCAGGGTATCGGGTTTAACGCCTGGGTAAATCAACAGCGAATGGCGAGTGCCAAAGAGTTGCTCTGTCATAGTGACTGGAGCATAGCCAGCATTGCGCGTAATTTAGGCTTTTCACAAACCAGCTATTTCTGCAAAGTATTCCGCCAGACGTATCAGGTTACGCCGCAGGCATTTCGCCAGCAAATAAATGTCATTTCACGCGGTGAGTCCGCTTAAATAGCAATATTTTGCTATTGCCGATTTTTGATATCGGGCGCTATGTCAGTAATTATAAAATGAAAAGTAACAACAGCAGTCAATAAATTGTCATAGCGCAACAAAATAATAGTATTAGAGGGATAAACTGCACCAGTTTTTATTTTTGTGATGAGATACAGTGTCTGTATGCCTGACTTTCTTTATTCTTTGCTGACACTTTCATTCAAAATGTGAACATGTGAATAAGTGGGTTTATGCCAGATAATTGGCTGAATGAATCCGGAAAGATATTAAATTGAATTATTGTCATGAGGTCGTGAATTTACCTCATAACAGGGAGCTTAATTAAGGCTCCTGAACTGACAGGTTTGCCACATTTGTGGTAGGGAAGGGGGTGAGAATCCCCCGCAGCCCCCGCTGCTGTGATGCTGACGACCCCGTATGGACCACTGATCGCAAGATTGGGAAGGACGGGTGAGGATGACGCTAAGCCAGAAGACCTGCCTGTCAGTGACTACCAACAACTTCGGTGGGAAGTGGGTGGTTCAGATGCATACAGTCGAGAGACTGGGTATCTCTACACCCCTACCACCCTGAACAGGATCAGGGTATGGCGGCCAATTTTCACGCATTTGTTCTTGCAGGTACCGGAAGCGGCTGTGGTAAAACCACGGTGACGCTGGGCTTGTTGAGCTTGTTGAAAAAACGCGGTTTACGCGTCCAGCCTTGCAAAGTGGGGCCTGATTACCTTGATACCGGCTGGCATACAGCGGTATGCGGTACCGCTTCCCGTAATCTTGATAGCTTCATGCTTCCCGCTTCCACTCTGAATGCTTTATTCCGCGAGCAGATGCAACATGCCGATATCGCCGTGATTGAAGGCGTGATGGGGTTGTATGACGGTTATGGTACCGACCCGAACTACTGCAGTACCGCCGCGATGGCCAAACAGTTAGGTTGCCCGGTCATCTTACTGGTTGATGGTAAAGCTGTTTCTACCTCGATAGCCGCAACGGTAATGGGTTTTCAGCATTTTGATCCCACGCTGAACATCGCCGGGGTGATCGTTAATCGGGTCAACAGCGAAACGCATTATCAGCTGCTGAAGGTGGCGATTGAGCGTTACTGTTCCGTTCCTGTATTAGGCTACGTTCCCCGTATGGAAGGCGTTGCGCTTCCGGAGCGTCATCTGGGGCTGGTTACTGCGCGTGAGTCTATTATCAATCAGCAGCCGTGGCAGGCCTTTGCCGCGACGCTGGAGCAGACGCTGGATATCGATGCTCTACTGAAATTAAGCCAGCTAAACACCCTCCCTGCGGGTGAATGGCCTACGCTTCCCGATACTGATGCCGGAGAAGGGCTAACGCTTGCTATCGCTGATGACGAGGCCTTCAACTTTTATTACCCGGACAATATTACTTTGCTTGAACGCACGGGGCTGAAGATTGTTCGTTTTAGCCCGTTGCACGACACCTGTTTACCTGATTGTCAGATGATCTGGCTGGGGGGCGGATACCCTGAGTTACATGCTGCGGCGCTGGCCCGCAATGTCCTGATGCTTAAGCAATTGCGAGCCGCACATCACCGCGGCGTGGCGATTTACGCCGAGTGCGGTGGGCTGATGTATCTCGGCAGCTCGCTGGAGGACAGCCACGGTGATAGCTGGTTGATGGCGGATATCATTCCCGGTCACAGCAAAATGGGGAAACGTCTGACCCGATTTGGCTACTGCGAGGCGCAGGCCGCGCAGCAAACCTTGTTAGCTGCAGAAGGCGAAGTGCTGCGCGGGCATGAATTTCACTACTCAGATTTTATTCCTGAAACTCCCGCGGTGATGCACTGTCGCAAAGTGCGCGATGGCAAAACGTTGCAGACCTGGTCCGGCGGCTGGCAGGTGGGTAACACTTTCGCCAGCTATCTACACGTTCATTTTGCTCAACGTCCGCAGATGCTTAACCATTGGTTGGCAGCCGCGAGGAGCGCGCTATGACGATCCTTGCGTGGTGTGTTGCCTGGCTGCTTGATTTTATTATCGGCGATCCGCAGAACTGGCCGCATCCGGTGCGCTGGATTGGCAATCTGATTTCTGCCATGCAGCGAGTCGTGCGGCGCTACTGCCATAGCGATCGTGCGTTGCGCATTGGTGGCGCGGCGATGTGGGTAGTGGTGGTTGGCCTGACCTGGGCCGTGTCCTGGGGCGTACTGGCGCTGGCGCACTCTATTCATCCCTGGCTTGGTTGGATGGTGGAGGTTTGGATGATCTTTACCGTGCTGGCGGGGCGCTGCCTGGCGAACGCCGCGCAGGCTGTCGAACGTCCGTTGCGTGCCGGTAACCTTGCCGCAAGTCGGGAAAAGTTATCTTGGATCGTGGGTCGCGATACCTCGCAATTACAACCTCAGCAGATCAATCGTGCCGTGGTGGAAACCGTGGCCGAAAACACCGTTGATGGCATCATCGCGCCACTGTTTTTCCTTCTTCTCGGCGGCGCGCCTTTGGCGATGGCCTACAAAGCGGTAAATACCCTTGACTCCATGGTGGGTTACAAACATGAAAAATACCGCGCTATCGGTATGGTCAGCGCGCGTCTGGATGATGTCGCAAATTATATTCCTGCGAGGCTGAGCTGGCTGCTGTTGGGCATGGCTGCATTTTTATGCCGCCAGGACGGTGCGCGTGCTTTGCAGATCGGCTGGCGCGATCGCTACAACCACAGTAGCCCAAACTGCGCGTGGTCGGAGGCCTCCGTTGCCGGGGCATTAGGTATTCGTCTGGGTGGCCCTAATGACTACTTTGGCGAGCGCGTTGAGAAACCGTGGATTGGTGATGCACAACGCGACATTTCGGTAGACGACATTTCCCATACGATTCGATTGATGTGGGTGGCATCGACGCTGGCACTGGCGCTGTTTATCGCGCTGCGGTGGCTGCTGGTCGGTGTAGCCTGAGGACAACACTATGCAATATATCCAGCAACCCCAGGCTATTGAGGCCAAAAGTTTCGACATTATTGGCGAGATTATCCGTGAAACCCGTCCGGACTATCAGTTTGCCAGTCCGTTGCATGAAGCCATTATCAAGCGGGTCATTCACACCACGGCGGATTTCGACTGGTTGGACATTCTGTGGTTTTCCAGTGATGTGCTGGAGCAGTTCTGCGCGGCGCTTAGCCGTTCGAGCGTGATTTATACCGATACCACCATGGCCCTTTCCGGGATCAATAAAACGCTGCTGGCAAAATTTGGCGGCGAGTGCCGCTGCTATATCAGCGATCCACGAGTCGTACGTACGGCAAAAGAGCAGGGGATCACCCGCTCAATGGCGGCTGTCGATATTGCGGTGAAAGAAGAGGGGGAAAAGCTGTTTGTTTTTGGCAACGCGCCGACAGCGCTGTTCCGCCTGCTTGAGCATGATGTTGCGGTTAGCGGTGTGGTTGGTGTACCGGTCGGGTTCGTTGGTGCTGAAGAGTCGAAAGATGCCCTGACCCAAAGCAACCTGCCGGCCATTGCTGCGTTAGGACGTAAAGGAGGGAGTAACGTCGCCGCTGCTATCGTCAATGCCATGCTTTATCACATGCAGGGGGCGCGATGAGCGAGGCCTTCGATACGCCGGTGTGGCACAACGGCAAAGCGCTGCGTAAAGGATATACCACGGGATCGTGCGCGACGGCGGCTGCAAAAGTGGCGGCGCTGATGGTATTGCGCCAGCACCTGATCCATCAGGTTTCCATCGTGACGCCTTCCGGGGTGACGCTGTGCCTGAACGTCGAATCGCCGCATATCGAAGGGCAGCAGGCGATAGCTGCGATCCGTAAAGACGGTGGCGATGATGTCGATGCCACGCATGGCATGCTGATTTTTGCCCGCGTGACGTTAGATGATAGTGGCGTGATCGCCTTACAGGGCGGTGAAGGGGTCGGTACAGTTACCCGCAAAGGGATCGGTCTACCGGTGGGGAGTTCGGCGATTAACCGCACACCTCGCCAGACCATTGAGTCGGCGGTACGTGAAGCGATTGGTCCAAATCGTGGGGCGCAGATTGAAATCTTCGCGCCGGAAGGCGAAGAGCGGGCGCAAAAAACTTACAACTCGCGGCTTGGCATTCTGGGCGGCATTTCGATTATTGGCACCACGGGTATCGTCACGCCAATGTCGGAAGAGAGCTGGAAGCGTTCGCTGTCGCTGGAGCTGGAAATTAAACGCGCGGCGGGTCTGGATCGCGTGGTTCTGGTGCCGGGAAACCACGGTGAACGTTTTGTGCGTGAACAGATGGGCATCGACACCCAGGTTGTGGTCACCATGAGCAACTTTGTCGGCTACATGATTGAAGAAGCCGTCCGTCTGGGATTTCGGCAAATCGTGCTGGTGGGACATCCCGGGAAACTTATCAAAATCGCGGCGGGGATCTTCCATACCCACAGCCATATTGCCGATGCGCGCATGGAAACGCTGGTGGCCCATCTCGCATTGCTTGGCGCGCCGCTGGAACTGCTGAGGCTGGTCAGCGACTGCGATACTACTGAAGCGGCGATGGAACACATCGACGCGTACGGCTTTCAGCATATTTATAACCATCTGGCGGAGCGGATCTGTATGCGCGTTCTGCAAACGTTGCGCTTTACCAAAAATCCCCCGACCTGCGACGCCATCATGTTCTCGTTTGACAATCAGGTGCTTGGCAGTAATCGCCCGATCGCAGAAATTGCTGAGGAGATGCAATGTTAACCGTTGTGGGAATGGGACCCGCGGGTTTGCATTTGATGACGCCTGCGGCGCGTGAAGCGGTCGCAACGGCTGATGTGCTGGTTGGCGGTAAGCGGCATTTGCAACAATTCTCGGATTTTACCGGTGAACGGTTTGCTCTTGGCGCCAATATCGCGGAGTTCCTGAACTGGGTAACTGCGCACAAGGATAAGCATGTCGTCGTGCTGGCGTCTGGCGATCCGCTGTTCTACGGCATTGGGACGCGCATGGTGGCGCATTTTGGCATCGGGCAGGTACGCATTATTCCCGGCATTAGCGCGGTGCAGTATCTGTGCGCGCAGTCCGGTATCGATATGAACGATATGTGGCTGACCAGTAGCCACGGGCGCAGCGTCTGTTTCGATGAACTGGCCCGACATAACAAGGTGGGGATGGTAACAGATGCGTTGTGCGGCCCACGTGAAATCGCGCAGCAGCTAATCACTCGAGGCAAGGGACATCGCTGGATGGTTATTGGCGAAAACCTGGCGATGAAAAACGAGCGGATCCATGTCCTGCCTGTGAGTGAAATTAATGCCGACTATGACATGAATGCAGTGGTGATCCTTGATGAAAGATGAGCTGTTTCTGCGTGGAGAGAAGGTGCCGATGACCAAAGAAGCGGTACGCGCACTTGCCCTCTCAAAACTTGAATTACACCGCGCCAGTCACCTGATTGATATTGGTGCGGGAACAGGCAGTGTGTCGATAGAAGCGGCGCTGCAATATCCTGGATTGCGCGTGACGGCAATCGAACGTAACCCGGCGGCGCTCAGGTTGCTGGATGAAAATCGCCAGCATTTTGCCTGCGCAAATATCGACATTTTTCCCGGCGTTGCGCCAATGACCATCGCCGAAAAAGCCGATGCCATTTTTATGGGCGGCAGCGGTGGGCATCTGACCGATCTCATTGACTGGTCGATGCGTCAGCTGCATCCCGCCGGGCGGCTGGTCATGACGTTTATCCTTCAGGAAAACCTCAATACCGCGCTGGCTCATCTGGACCATCTTGGCGTACAGGGAGTGGATTGCCTGCAGCTACAGGTTTCCTCGCTTACCACGCTTGGCAGTGGTCATTATTTCAAACCGAATAACCCCGTATTTGTTATCGCCTGTCAGAAGGAAGGAAACCATGTCTGAGATTTTTGATCCCCGTAGCGTGTGGTTCGTTGGCGCAGGTCCTGGCGATCGCGAGCTGATTACCCTTAAAGGTTACCGTTTGCTACAGCAGGCGCAGGTGGTTATCTACGCTGGATCGCTGATTAACACCGAACTGCTGGAATATTGCCCCGCCGGTGCTGAATGCCACGACAGCGCTGAACTGCATCTGGAGCAGATCCTCGATCTGATGGAAGCTGGCGTGAAGGCTGGCAAGACCGTGGTGCGTCTGCAAACTGGCGATGTCTCACTGTACGGTTCCGTCCGCGAGCAGGGCGAGGAACTGACCAAACGCGGGATCGACTGGCAGGTGGTGCCCGGCGTCAGCGCATTCCTCGGTGCGGCGGCGGAACTCGGCGTGGAGTACACCGTGCCTGAAGTCTCCCAAAGCCTGATCATTACCCGTCTGGAAGGGCGCACGCCGGTCCCCGAGCGCGAACAACTGGAGTCGTTTGCCAGTCATCAGACATCTATGGCGATTTATCTGTCCGTCCAGCGTATTCATCGGGTGGCCGAGCGTTTGATTGAAGGCGGTTATCCGGCGACCACGCCAGTGGCGGTGATCTACAAGGCGACCTGGCCGGAAAGCCAGACCGTGCGCGGTACTCTGGCGGATATTGGCGACAAGGTTCGCGATGCGGACATCCGCAAAACGGCCCTGATTCTGGTCGGTGATTTCCTGGGCTCGGAGTATCACTACTCCAAACTCTATGCGGCGGACTTTAGCCATGAATACCGTAAAGCCTGAGTCAATTGCGCTTTTTTGCCTGACGCCAGGCGGCGTTGTGCTGGCGAAACGTCTGGCGGCTATGCTGCCGGTCACCTGTTTTACCAGTGAAAAGCTGCTGGAGGAGGGGTTTATTCCCTTTGAAAACGGCTTTGCCAATACCGCCCGCGAAGCGTTTATGAATTATTCGGCGCTGATTTTTATCGGGGCGACCGGCATTGCGGTGCGCGTACTGGCCCCGCTGGTCAACGATAAATTTTGCGATCCGGCGGTGGTGGTCATTGATGAACGTGCCCAGCATGTCATCAGCCTGCTCTCCGGCCATGCAGGGGGCGCGAATGCGCTGGCGCGTTATCTGGCAGGCATGTTGGGCGCCGACCCGGTAATCACCACGGCGACGGATGTCAACGATATGGCGGCCCTGGATACGCTGGCATTCCAGTTGAATGCCCGGATGAGCGATTTCCGTTCGGCGGTGAAGATCGTGAATCAGATGCTGGTCAGCAACAAACGGGTTGGCCTGTGGTGGGATGACGAACTGACCCAGGATATCAGCCATTGCGATCGGCGCGGTTTTATTACGGTAACCGATCTCAATCAGCTTCCCGAACTGGATGCGCTGGTGTGTATCACCTTACGCACCAACTTACCCGAACTGCCTGTTCCGCACTGGAAGCTGGTGCCGCAGCGGGTCGTGGCCGGAATTGGTTGTCGCCGCGACACACCGTTTCCACTGCTGGCTGCGCTGCTTGCCCGTCAACTTGAAGCCCAGCAACTCGACCCGCTGGCGCTCAAAGCCATTGGCAGTATCACGCTGAAAAAAGATGAACAGGGGCTCATCCAGTTGGCTTCGTGCTGCCGCGTGCCTTTCGAAACCTTTTCCGCTGACGCGCTGCGTGAGCATGAACACCGTTTTCCGGCCTCATCGTTTGTTCGTAAAACGGTGGGGACAGGAAGCGTTTCTGGTCCTGCAGCCTGGCTGCTGAGCCACGGACAACTGTTAGGCGAGACCCTGCGCGAACAGGGCGTCACTATCACTTTGGGAGTTTCACACTGATGTTAAGCGTAATTGGAATTGGCCCTGGCTCGCAGGCAATGATGACCATGGAAGCCGTTGAAGCACTACAGGCAGCGGAAATCATCGTTGGCTATAAAACCTACACCCATCTGGTTAAGGCCTTTACTGGCGACAAACAGGTGATCAAAACCGGGATGTGTAAGGAGATTGAACGCTGTCAGGCGGCGATCGAACTGGCGCAGGCGGGTCACAATGTGGCACTCATTAGTAGCGGTGATGCGGGGATTTACGGGATGGCCGGGCTGGTGCTGGAGCTGGTCAGTAAGCAAAAGCTGGATGTTGAGGTCAGACTGATCCCAGGCATGACTGCCAGCATCGCCGCCGCCTCCTTACTGGGCGCGCCGTTGATGCACGACTTCTGCCACATCAGCTTAAGCGATCTGCTGACGCCATGGCCGGTTATCGAAAAACGCATCGTTGCCGCTGGCGAAGCCGACTTTGTCATCTGTTTCTACAACCCGCGCAGTCGGGGTCGTGAAGGACATCTGGCGCGCGCATTTGAGCTGCTTTCCGCCAGCAAGAGCGCGCAAACGCCGGTGGGTATCGTGAAATCAGCCGGACGTAAAAAGCAGGAAAAATGGCTGACCACTCTCGGTGAAATGGACTTTGAGCCGGTTGATATGACCAGTCTGGTGATCGTTGGCAACAAAACAACCTACGTACAGGACGGCCTGATGATCACGCCACGAGGTTATGTGCTGTGAATTACGGTGACGTGTTGGTCATGGGCGGTACCAGCGATGCGCGCATGCTGTGCCAGCAACTGGATGCGGCAAACGTGGCCTACACCCTGTCAGTGGCGACCCCAACGGGGAAGCAGCTGGCGGGAGACATCAAAGGCCAGGTGCGTTGCGGACGTCTGGAGCGTGAGCAAATGATTGCCTGGCTGCAGGAAAATCGGACGCGCTGGGTGATTGACGCCTCGCATCCGTATGCCGAGGTGGTGAGCCGCAATATCGTGAGCGCTTGCGAAGCGGCGGGCGTGCTGCTGAGCCGCTACCAACGTCCTGAGCAGTTGAGTGGTTTAACCCACCCGCATCTGTTTACCGTACAGAATATTCAGCAAGCCTGCGAGGTGGCGCGACGCTTCGGTAAACGCGTGTTGCTCACCACCGGCAGTAAAGATTTAGCCATCTGGCGTGAAAGATTAGCGGAAAAAACGCTGCTGGCGCGTGTTCTGCCTGTACCTGAGGTCATTCAGCAATGCGCGGATCTGGGCTTTGGCGTCGGTGAGATTTTTGCGTTGTGCGGGCCGTTTAGCGCCGAGTTCAACGCCGCGTTTTACCGTCAGTGTCAGGCTGATGTGGTGATCACCAAAGCATCTGGTGCGGAAGGTGGTTATCAGGAAAAAGTTCAACCCTGTCTGGATGCCGGTATCCCCTGCATCGTGATTACACGTCCTGCACCGTTGGTGACGGGAGAAGAGTTACTGGAAAGTCAGGCAGCATTTGGGGCGCGTTTAACGCGCTGGCTGGCCGCTGCTTAAGGAGTTAGAGATGAAAAAGGCGCTTCTGGTGGTCAGCTTTGGCACCAGCTATCACGACACCTGTGAGAAAAATATTGTGGCCTGCGAGCGCGATCTCGCGGCCAGTTGCCCGGATCGTGACCTGTTCCGTGCGTTTACCTCCGGGATGATTATCCGCAAGCTCAAGCAGCGTGACGGCATTGATATCGACACGCCGTTGCAGGCGCTGCAAAAGCTGGCAGAGCAGGGGTATCAGGATGTGGCTATTCAGTCGCTGCACATCATCAACGGCGACGAATACGAAAAAATTGTCCGCGAAGTACAAAGTATGCGTCCGCTGTTTTCTCGCCTGACGCTCGGCGTACCGCTGCTGAGCAGCCATGAAGATTACGCGCAGCTGATGCTGGCGCTGCAACAGCAGATGCCGCCGCTTGGCGAAAAGGAAAAAGTGGTCTTTATGGGGCACGGAGCCAGCCATCATGCCTTTGCCGCTTATGCCTGTCTCGATCATATGATGACGGCGCAGCGCTACCCGGCGCGGGTCGGGGCGGTGGAAAGCTACCCGGAAGTGGATGTGTTAATTGATAGTTTGTCTCAGGAAGGGGTGACGGCGGTGCATCTGATGCCGCTGATGTTAGTTGCTGGCGACCATGCCATCAATGATATGGCCTCCGACGAAGACGATTCGTGGAAGACATTGTTTAATGCGGCCGGGATACGGGCTACGCCGTGGCTCAGTGGGTTGGGTGAGAATCCGGCGGTGCGCGCCATGTTTGTGGCGCATTTACAGCAGGCGCTGAATGTGGCGCTGGAGGAAGCGGCATGAGCGGAAAACTGTACGCGTTAAGCACCGGGCCAGGCGCTTCCGATCTCATCACCGTGCGCGCCGCCCGCACGCTGGGTCAGCTCGATATTCTCTATGCGCCTGCCGGGCGTAAAGGCGGCGATAGCCTGGCGCTGTCGATCGTGCGGGAGTATATCGGCGAGCAGACCGAAGTCCGCTGCTGCCATTTTCCTATGAGTGCCGACAGCGCTGAAAAAGAGGCTGTCTGGGATGAGGTTGCCGCCGCGCTGGTTCAGGAAGTGGAGGCCGGTAAACAGGTTGGTTTTATTACCCTTGGTGATGCCATGCTGTTTAGTACATGGGTCTTTTTACTCCAGCGTATTGGCAACCCTGACTGGTTGGAAATCGTTCCGGGTGTGACTTCTTTTGCCGCGATTGCCGCGCGTTCGAAAACGCCGCTCGCCATGGAGCAACAGTCGCTGGCGGTGGTCTCCTGTACCGCGCCGGAAGCGGAAATCCAGCAGGCGTTAAAGCAGCATGACAGCCTGGTGCTGATGAAAGTATACGGTCGTTTTGCGCGCATCAAAGCGTTGCTGCAACAAGAGGGCTTGTTGAATTGCGCATTGATGATGTCTGAAGCCACGCTGCCGGGTGAGCAGTGCTGGCGTCATCTCAACGAAGTCAGCGACGACCAGCCGCTGCCTTATTTCTCGACCATTCTGGTTAATAAACAGTGGGAGTATGCACAATGAAGCTTGAACAACAGCTAAAACAGCTGTCTTTCAGCGGGTTGGCTGCGGCGCTATTACTGATGATTGTCCCTGAGCAAGCGTTCGCCATGCACATTATGGAAGGCTTCTTGCCGCCAATGTGGGCGCTGGCCTGGTGGCTGCTGTTTTTACCTTGCCTGTGGTACGGATTAGTGCGCTTGCGTCAAATCGTCCAGGAAGACAGCCACCAAAAAGTGTTACTGGCCCTCTGCGGCGCGTTTATTTTTGTGCTGTCGGCGCTGAAAATTCCTTCCGTTACCGGAAGCTGCTCGCATCCGACTGGTGTCGGCCTGGCGGTTATCCTGTTCGGACCGGGTGTGGTCGCTATTCTCGGTGCAATCGTCCTGCTGTTCCAGGCCTTGCTGCTGGCGCACGGTGGTTTAACGACGCTCGGCGCCAACGGTATGTCGATGGCGGTGATTGGCCCGGTAGTAGGTTACATGGTGTGGAAAATGGCCTGCCGCGCGGGGCTACGCCGGGATGTCTGCGTCTTCCTGTGCGCCATGCTGGCGGATCTCGTCACCTATTTTGTTACCTCGGTGCAACTGGGCGTTGCGTTCCCGGATCCGTCCGCAGGCGCAATGGGGTCGATTGTGAAATTCATGGGCATTTTCTGCCTGACGCAGATCCCCATCGCGATTGCGGAAGGTCTGCTCACCGTAATGATTTATGACCAGCTAACCAAACGCCAGTTGATAACCGCACAAGGACATTAACGATGAAAAAGACGCTGATTTTGTTAGGCATGGTGGTGGCGCTGGTGATCCTGCCGTTCTTTATCAACCACGGTGGAGAGTACGGTGGTTCAGACGGTGAGGCGGAAAGCCAGATTCAGGCTATCGCCCCGCATTATGAGCCGTGGTTCCAGCCGTTGTACGAACCGGCAAGTGGCGAAATTGAAAGCCTGCTGTTTACGCTCCAGGGGTCGCTGGGCGCAGCCGTAATTTTCTACATTCTGGGTTACACCAAGGGCAGACAACGCCGTGATGACCGGGCTTGACAGGCTTAGCTATCAAAGCCGCTGGTTTCATGTCTCGCCGGTGCGGAAATTTCTGCTTTGGCTGATGATGATGATTCTGGCGTTTACCCTGCCCCCGTTGGGGCAGGGTATCGAGCTGTTACTGATTGCCGCGCTGAGCTGCTGGCTGCTGCGCATTTCCTTCTGGCGCTGGTGCCGCTGGATGGCATTGCCGTTTGGTTTTCTGACGGTTGGTGTTGTGACCATCCTGTTTAGTTTTAGCCGCGATCCGCAAACCCTGCTGGCCAGTATCCCCGTAGGAAGCTATTGGTTAGGCGTGAGCGCGCCAGGCCTGGTCACTGCCAATGAAACCTTCTGGCGCAGCCTTGCGGCGCTGGCGGCAACCTTCTGGTTAGTGCTGAATCTGCCGTTTCCGCAGTTGATTATTTTACTCAAACGCGCACACGTTCCTCGCCTGCTGACTGAACAGATCCTGCTGACCTGGCGGTTTATTTTTATCCTGTTAGACGAGGCGCTGGCTATTCATCGCGCGCAAACGCTGCGTTTTGGTTATCGTAGCTTGCCGTTGGGCTACCGCTCGCTGGCGATGCTGGTGGGATTGTTATTTACCCGTGTGTTGATCCGCTACCAGCAAATGACCACCACACTGGATATCAAACTGTATCAAGGTGATTTTCACCTGTAAGGAAAAGTATGCTTGCCACTTCAGCGCTTTGGTTTCGCTATCAGGATGACCCGATCCTCAAAGGGCTAACGCTGGACTTTTCTACGCATGCCGTCACCGGGCTGGTAGGGGCCAATGGCTGCGGGAAATCCACGCTGTTTATGAATCTGAGCGGGTTATTGCGACCGCAGCAAGGCGCGGTGATGTGGCAGGGCAAACCGCTGGATTACAGCAAGCGCGGCCTGCTGGCGCTGCGCCAGCAGGTGGCAACCGTATTTCAGGATCCCGATCAGCAAATCTTTTATACCGATATCGACAGCGATATTGCGTTCAGTCTGCGCAACCTTGGGGTGGATGAAGCTGAAATCTCACGTCGGGTGGAAGATGCGCTCACGCTGGTTGATGCCCAGCATTTTCGCCATCAGCCTATTCAGTGTTTAAGCCACGGGCAAAAAAAACGCGTGGCGATTGCCGGTGCGCTGGTGTTGCAGGCGCAATATCTGCTACTGGATGAACCTACTGCAGGCCTTGACCCATCAGGCCGCACGCAGATGATTGAGATAATCAAACGCATCGTAGCGCAAGGAAACCACGTGGTTATCTCCAGCCATGATATCGATCTTATCTATGAGGTCAGCGATGCAGTTTACGTTTTACGCCGGGGCGAAGTGCTGACGCACGGCACGCCGGGTGAGGTTTTCGCCCGGACGGATCTTATTGAACAAGCTGGATTGACCCAGCCCTGGCTGGTGAAGCTGCATACTGAGCTGGGTTTCCCGCTGTGTAAAACAGAGGCTGAATTTTTTAGTCGTATGCGAGAGAACGCACTGAAGGAGGCGTCATGACGCAGGCAATAATGTTGCAGGGAACGGCATCTGATGTGGGTAAAAGCGTGTTGGTCGCCGGGCTGTGTCGAATTTTTTATCAGGACGGACTGCGTACCGCGCCGTTCAAATCGCAGAATATGGCGCTGAACTCGGGCATTACGCCAGAGGGTAAAGAGATGGGCCGCGCGCAAATTTTTCAGGCTGAGGCGGCCGGCATTACGCCGGATGTGCGTATGAATCCGGTGCTGCTTAAGCCGACCAGCGATCGTAAAGCGCAGGTTGTGCTGATGGGCAAAGTGGCGACCGATATGGATGCGGTGAGTTACCACGAGTATAAGCCGCGCCTGCGTGAGCAGATCCTGTCAGTATATAACAGCCTGGCGCAGGAGTTCGATGTGCTGGTGCTGGAAGGCGCGGGAAGCCCCGCTGAGATTAACCTGCGCGATCGCGATATCGTCAATATGGGCATGGCTGAGATGGCGCAATGCCCGGTCGTTCTGGTGGCCGATATCGATCGCGGCGGCGTGTTTGCCTCTATTTACGGCACGCTGGCGCTACTGCATGACCATGAACGGGCCAGGGTAAAAGGGGTGATAATTAATAAGTTTCGCGGTGATGTGGCGTTACTGTACTCCGGTATTGAGCAAATTGAAGCGCTGACCGGCGTTCCGGTGCTGGGCGTCATGCCATGGCTGGATGTTGATCTGGAAGATGAAGACGGCGTGGCGCTGCAAAAGGGCAAGTATCTGCGTACTGACAAACGCGACATCGACATTGCCGTTGTTCAACTTCCGCACATTTCTAATTTTACTGATTTCAATGCGCTTGCGGCACAACCGGATGTGCGCGTGCGCTATGTTCGCCAGCCTGAAGAACTGGCGGGGGCCGATCTGGTGATTCTGCCAGGCAGCAAAAACACGCTGGGCGATCTGGTGTGGCTGCGTGAAAGCGGAATGGCGCATGGCGTCGTGCAATTGCATCGTAATAACGTTCCGGTGGTGGGGATTTGCGGTGGCTACCAAATGCTCGGCGACACCATCATTGATGAGGTGGAATCAGGGCTCGGTACGCTGCCGGGTCTGGGCTTGCTTAATACGGTGACCCATTTTGCCCAGCATAAAACCACGACCCTGGTTGAGGGGAAAATGTCTTCTTCGCTGCCCGACTGGCTGGCGGGCGCGGCAGACTTATCCATTCGCGGTTATGAAATCCATATGGGCGAAACGGCATTATCCGAAGCATGCCAGTCGGTGATGACGCTGCGCAAAGAAGGCAGACATGTGGCTGACGGCGCGATAACACCGGATGGCCTGGCGTTCGGCACCTATCTTCACGGTCTGTTCGACAGCGATGAATTTACCCGTGCATTGGTGAATGGCCTGCGCGTACGCAAAGGATTAGCACCGCTGGATTCCACCTTCCATTACGCGCAATATAAATCGCAGCAGTTTGATCTGCTGGCGGATGCGATGCGGCAACACATCGATATTGAGAAAATTTATACCATCATGAAGCAACACCGGGAGCCCGTATGATGATTCTGGTTACGGGCGGCGCACGAAGCGGCAAGAGTCGACATGCGGAAGCGCTAATCGCTGATTCCCCAAACGTTCTGTATATCGCGACTTCGCAAATTTTTGATGAGGAGATGGCGGCGCGCATTCAGCATCATCGCGATGGACGCCCTGCGCACTGGCGTACTGCCGAGCGCTGGCAACATCTCGATGAACTGATTACGGCAACAAACGATCCTCAGGAAGCCATTTTGCTGGAGTGCATCACCACCATGGTGACCAATCTGCTGTTCGCTCTGGGCGGTGACAGCGACCCGGATAGCTGGGATTACGCGGCGATGGAGCAGTCCATCGAGGATGAGATCCGTTTGCTGATTGCTGCCTGTCACCGTTGCCCGGCAACGGTGGTCCTGGTGACTAACGAAGTCGGAATGGGGATCGTTCCGGAGAACCGTCTGGCCCGGCATTTTCGCGATATTGCCGGACGCGTGAACCAGAGACTGGCGACGGCAGCTGATGAGGTGTGGCTGGTGGTATCAGGAATTGGAGTCAAAATTAAATGAGTAAGTTGTTCTGGGCAATGCTTTCTTTTATCAGCCGCTTGCCCGTTCCTGCTCGCTGGTCGCAAGGACTGGATTTCGAGCACTATTCGCGCGGTATCGTGATGTTTCCCCTGATAGGCGTGGTGCTGGGCGGGCTGACGGGGCTGGTCTTTATGGCGCTGCAGCCCTGGTGTGGTACTCCACTGGCAGCCTTATTTGCCGTATTGACGCTGGCGTTGTTGACCGGTGGTTTTCATCTGGACGGTCTGGCGGATACCTGTGACGGTATTTTTTCTGCCCGTCGACGCGAACGGATGCTGGAAATCATGCGCGACAGTCGCCTGGGAACCCATGGCGGGCTGGCGTTAATTTTTGTTTTGCTGGCCAAAGTGCTGGTGGTGAGCGAACTGGCTTTACGTGGCACGCCAATGCTGGCGGCGCTGGCTGCGGCATGTGTCGCCGGGCGGGGTAGCGCTGTTTTGCTGATGTATCGACATCGCTACGCCCGCGAAGAAGGGCTGGGCAATGTCTTTATCGGCAAAGTTACCGGGCGTCAAACCTGCGTCACACTGGGGTTGGCGGCAATCCTGGCCGCCGTGCTGCTTCCGGGCATGCGCGGCGTAGCAGCGATGGCTGTCACGATGGTGGCGATTTTCATACTTGGGCAGTTATTAAAACGTACGTTGGGTGGGCAAACCGGCGATACGTTGGGCGCAGCCATTGAACTTGGCGAGTTGATATTCTTGCTGGCTCTGCTTTGAGTCAGCCAACATACTGGAACCCTTATGCAGACTTTAACCTCTTTACTCCACGCGATCCCTTCACCTGACAGTGCCGCGATGCTGCGTGCTCAGCAGCATATTGATGGCTTACTAAAGCCGCCGGGAAGTCTGGGTCGGCTCGAATCTCTTGCTGTGCAACTGGCTGGTATGCCTGGCCTGAAAGGTGTGCCGCATGTAAAGGACAAAGCGATGCTGGTGATGTGCGCCGATCATGGCGTCTGGGATGAAGGGGTTGCCGTTTCGCCTAAAGTGGTCACGGCTATTCAGGCCGCCAATATGACGCGTGGGACGACCGGCGTTTGCGTTCTGGCCGCTCAGGCTGGGGCAAAGGTGCATGTCATTGACGTGGGAATTGACGCGGAGCTTATCCCCGGCGTGGTGAATATGCGCGTCGCGCGCGGCTGCGGCAATATTGCCCAGGGCCCGGCAATGAGCCGTTCGCAGACAGAGGAACTGCTGCTGGAAGTTATTCGCTATACCCATGAACTGGCGAAAGAGGGCGTAACGCTGTTTGGCGTGGGTGAACTCGGTATGGCAAATACCACGCCCGCGGCGGCTATCGTCAGCGTGCTGACCGGCAGCGATGCCGAAGATGTGGTGGGCATCGGCGCTAACCTGCCGCTTTCCAGAGTAGGTAATAAAGTAGAGGTTGTGCGGCGAGCCATTGCCGTCAATCAACCGGATCGCAATGACGGTATCGATGTACTGGCAAAAGTGGGTGGATTTGATCTGGTTGGCATGGCGGGTGTGATGCTGGGCGCGGCCTCCTGTGGGCTGCCGGTCGTGCTGGATGGTTTTCTTTCATACTCTGCTGCGCTGGCGGCCTGCCAGCTAGCACCGCAGATTAAACCCTATCTGATCCCGTCACATTTCTCTGCTGAGAAGGGGGCCCGCACTGCGTTGGCGCATCTGGAGCTGGATCCGTATCTGAATATGGGGATGCGTTTAGGTGAAGGCAGCGGGGCCGCGCTGGCGATGCCGATTATTGAGGCAGCCTGCGCGATGTACCACAACATGGGGCAGTTAGCCGCCAGCAACATTGTGCTACCGGATGGTAAAGAAGCATAGTTACGTGCCCCCTGAACCTCGCCGCATGGCGAGGTTTATTTTTGCGCATTGAATTCGTAACCCACTAAAACAGATAATAAAAGCTATAATTACCGGATATCTGCTGCGGCAACGGAAAGGAAAAAGATGCGTCGTGTAAAACTGCTTTGTTCACTCATCATGCTGCTTGCGAGTCAGGTAGCACAAGCGGTGAGCTATCCGCTGCCGCCAGAAGGTAGTCGTCTGGTAGGTAGCCCGCTGACGATTACGGTCCCGCCCGGAAACACCCAGCCGCTGGAGGCATTTGCCGCGCAGTACGGGCAGGGGTTGAGCAATATGCTCGAGGCCAATCCCGGCGTAGACGTTTTTCTGCCTAAGTCTGGCTCAACGCTGGTCGTACCGCAGCAACTGATCTTGCCGGATACCGTGCGTGAAGGCATTGTTATCAACGTCGCCGAAATGCGTCTTTATTACTATCCTCCGGGCACAAACACGGTTGAAGTTTTGCCGATTGGCATTGGACAGGCGGGGAGAGAAACGCCGCGTAATTGGGTGACGGCGGTCGAGCGTAAGCAGGAAGCGCCGAGCTGGACGCCGACGCCGAATACCCGCCGCGAATATGCCGCACGTGGGGAAACCTTGCCGGCGTTTGTGCCTGCCGGACCAGATAACCCGATGGGCCTATATGCGATTTATATCGGCAGGCTTTATGCCATTCACGGCACTAATGCTAACTTTGGTATTGGTCTGCGGGTGAGCCAGGGCTGCATCCGTTTGCGTAATGACGATATTAAGTACTTGTTTGACACGGTGCCGGTTGGGACGCGTGTGCAACTGATTGACCGCCCGGTGAAATACAGCGAGGAACCAGACGGCAGTCGCTGGGTAGAAGTGCATGAGCCGCTGTCACGAAATCGTTCTGAGTACGAGTCTGACAGAAAGGTTCCCTTGCCGATCACTCCCGCTTTGCGCACATTTATCAGCGGGAGTGGCGTGGATGTGAACCGCGGGAATCAGGCCCTGGAAAGACGTTCCGGTATGCCGGTGAACATCAGCCAGGTTCAGCAGCATTTTTAATATTAAAGCGGCCCAGGTTTATCGTCAGATAAGGTGGGGCGCTTTTTTAATTTGATACTGCCCCATTTTTACCACGCCGATATGGTCTGCCATTAGCTGCGCTTCGTGTTCGCTGTGGGTAACCAGCAGTGCCGTTTGCCCGGCAGCGCGCAAAATATCCCGTACCTCGTTGCCAAGACGCTCGCGCGTGCGCTTATCAAGGCTGGAAAAGGGCTCATCCAGCAACAGGATTTCCGGATGCGGTGCCAGCGCACGCGCGAGCGCGATGCGCTGCTGCTGACCGCCGGAAAGTTCATGGGGATAGCGGTTGGCATGGCTATGTAATTCCACCATTTTTAACAGCTCCGCCACCCGGGCCTGCTGTTCTTCACGCGGCATACGGCGTAATCCAAAGGCGACATTTTGGTGCGCGGTCAGATGCGGAAATAACGCATATTCCTGAAAAACCATGCCGACATGACGCTTTTCAGGCGGGAGATGAACACCGGGAGCGGCAACACGATGCTGAGACACATAGATCTCTCCGCTTCGCAGTCGTTCAAACCCCGCAACGGCGCGTAGAACCGTGGTTTTTCCGCAGCCTGAAGCCCCTAACAGACAGGCGATTTCCCCTTTGCGTACCGACATTGAAAATCCATTCAGTACCGATTGCTGGTTGTTGCCATAGGCAACGTGCACATCCTGGAGGCGTAATGCAATTTCTGACATTGTTACTCTCTTAACCCCGGCGAGTCATTTGGTGACGCACCAATAAAATAACCGGTAGCGTGCCAGCTAAAACAATCATTAGCGCGGCGATAGCACCTTCTTCATAAGTTCCACGAGCGGCTTCCGCATACAGCAATGTTGCCAGCGTTTCGAAGTTAACCGGACGCAAAAGCAATGTTGTGGGTAGCTCTTTCATCGCGTCGGCAAAAACCAGCAGGGCGCTGCTTATCAGCGCCGGGCGCAGTAGAGGGAAATGAACCCGTGCAAACGTGCCCGCGCCATTCTCGCCCAACAGCCGGGAAGCCTGCTCCAGCGAAGGTGGAATGCGTCCCAGACCGGAATCCAGCGCGCCGATGGCAATCGCCTGGAAACGCATGGCGCAACAAATGACCAGCAGGATCCCGGCTGACATCAGCGGCAGGCCACGCACATCCAGCAAGTCAGCCAGCCAACGGTCAACCGCCATGGCGGGCGTTAAAAAACCAATCGCCAGGATTGTGCCGGGAACCGCGTAGCCTAAAGAGGCCAGGCGCATCACGCCACGGCGAAACCCCGGCATCGCGTTGTCTGCAGCGCTATGGCGTGCGCTCCAGGCTACCAACATACTGACGCAAACCACCACCAGCGTGGTTCCCGCCGCGAGCAAGAGCGTATTTTGTAATGCTGACAGTAACGAGGGGGAGAGAAGATTGTCATCGCCGATACGTTTGGCGCTTTCCCACATTAAAAACAGCACCGGGGCCAGAAAACCCAGCACAACCGGCAGAGAAATAACGGCACCAAGCAGCCAGCCGCGCCAACCCTGCACGCGCGTGGGTTGAATTTCCCGCAGACTGCGGCTGCTGAACCCCTGTTTTCTGCGGCCATAAAATTCCAGCGTCAGAATAAAGAAGATAAACATCAGCATCATGCAGGCGATTTGCGCCGCTGAAGATAAATCGGAGCGCGAGATCCACGTGGTGTACACGGTAACAGTTAACGTCTGCACCCCAAGGAATTCCGACGCGCCGATGTCGTTAAGCGTTTCCAGCAATGCCAGACTGATGCCAACGGCCAGGGCCGGACGTGCCATGGGGAGGGCAACGCGAAAAAAAGTTCCGGTCGCGCTGCATCCCAGCGTACGTGCGGCTTCCAGTAAATGAGCCGGCTGGCTGATAAACATGGCGCGGGTGGTCAGGTACACGTAAGGATAAAGTACTAAGCCGAGCAGAATTATTGCACCGGAAAGAGAGCGTAAATCTGGCAAGCGGAACTGTCGTGGGCTGTCAAAGCCCAGTAAGAAACGAATAAAGGTTTGCAGGGGACCAATCGGATGCAGCAGATCGAGCCAGGCAAAGGCGACGATGTAGGTCGGCATCGCCAGCGGCAACAGTAGCGCCCAACTGAGAATTTTGCGTCCAGGAAAATCCCATGCCGTCACCGCCCATGCGCTACCTACGCCAATGACGCCGACCATCACGGCGACACCCGCTAACAACAGTACGGTATTTTTTAACGCGGCGGGCAACACCCACGTCAGGAGATTATCCCAGTGAGATAAATCGGCCTGGGTAGCCTGCCAGATCAGCGCAATGACGGGGGTCAGGACGCCAAGCGCCACGCACAGCGCGCCAAGATGCAACGGCGTTAATAATGACTGCGGCCCGGAAACCAGGCCGCGTAACGCTGGAAACTGCAAAGGTTTATTGATCGAATCCAACTTTATCTACCAGCAGGCTAGCTTGTTTACGATACTTCACGATTTCAGTTAACGGTGTCTTATCGACATCAATTTCACCGATGGTTGCGCTGATAACCGGATCAAGCGTTACGCCTTTCAGTACCGGATATTCAAAGTTCGCTTTCGCATACTGCTGCTGGGCAGGCGCGGAAACCAGATACTCCATCAGCTTAACGGCATCGGCTTTATTTGGCGCATAGCGGGCAACGGCAGCGCCGCTGATATTGACGTGCGTGCCGCCATTCTCAAAGGTTGGTTTTACGACTTTGATGGCATCGCCCCATTGGCGAGCATCGCTGCCTTCTTTGGCATTTTTCATATGGCCGACGTAATAGGAGTTAGCCAGACCGATATCACAAATTCCACCGAGGATATCGCGGGCAACGTCGCGGTCGCCGCCGGTGGCTTTACGGGCCAGGTTAGCCTTCACGCCGCGCAGCCAGTCTTCGGTTTTAGCTTCACCGTGATGGGCAATCATCGCAGCGATCAGCGCCGTGTTATACGGATGCTGCCCGGAGCGGATACAGACTTTACCTTTATACTCCGGGCTGGCGAGTTGTTCGTAATGCCAGTTATCAATGGGCATTGATTTTTCGGCATACAGCACACGAGCGCGCATAGAAAGTGCAAACCACTGATTATCCGCACCGCGCAGGTTGGCTGGAATCGCGGTTTTCAACGCTTCTGACTCTACCGGTTGGGTCACTCCGGCTTCCACGAGATCGAGGAGATTGCCTGCATCAACGGTCATCAGCAGGTCGGCAGGGGAGTTTTTGCCTTCCGCTTTAACGCGCTCAAGCATGCCATCCTTGATATAAACCGTACTGACTTTGATGCCGCTGGTTTTTGTCCAGCTATCAAGTAACGGCTGAATCAGACCTGGTTCACGGGTGGTGTAAAGCGTTAATGTTTCCTGGGCGAAAGCCGGCAGGCTAACAGCGAAGACCAGGGCAGAGGCAAGCGTGATACGGCGCAGTCCGGTGCGAGGCAGAGCATTCATCGTTTATATCCCAGAGTAATTGGAACGTACAGTGAACCGAGCAGGGCTCGTTCTTTTGGCTCGCGTACAATAAATGATAATCACTAGCAGTTACAATAATTGCAAAGTTTAAACGATTTACATTTACATAACTTTAATCAATGGTGTGATGCGACATGAAATAGGGGCGGTACAACAGGCAGAACGCTTATGCAGGATGCTTTTATGTAAGCCTGAAAAGCAAAAAGCCCGCTCAAGTTTCCTTAAGCAGGCTTCTTAAATTTGGCTCCTCTGACTGGACTCGAACCAGTGACATACGGATTAACAGTCCGCCGTTCTACCGACTGAACTACAGAGGAATCGTGTGAACGAGGCGCATATTACTGACCTCACCCTGAGGTGTCAACAGTAAAATTAGCGCGTCATTTCAATTGGTTAATTAATCTTCAAATTCAGTGTTAATGCACATTTGATGAGCGATAATGGTCATCTTCGGGGTTATCACGTAACCGTTGCATTGGGTTTTGGCGGTAAAACAGGATGAAACGCTGCCATAAAGCCGGGAATCGTGGAGCAAATAATTCAGGTGCGCTGAAAAAATACTCGGATAATACGGCAAAGCATTCGGCCGGATCGGTTGCAGCGTAGGCATCTATACTGCATGCGGTTTCCCCTACCAGATCGATTTCATCCTGAATATTGTTCATTGCGGCATGCAGGTCGTGCTCCCAGCCGGCAATGTCTCGCAGAGGAATCGCCGGAATTCCGCTGGCGCGATCGCCATTACGCATATCCAGCTTATGCGCGACTTCATGAATGATCAGATTAAAGCCTGAGGCATCAAAGGAATCCTGAATATCAAGCCAGTTGAGAATTATCGGACCTTGCTGCCAGCTCTGCCCGGACTGAACGACACGTTGATTGTGTACCAGACCAATTTCGTCTTCCCATTCGTCGTCGACAACAAATGGGGCAGGGTAGATGAGAACTTCATGAAACCCATCGAGCCACTCGATCCCCAATTCCAGAACAGGTAAACAAAAGAGCAGAGCAATGCGTGCACTTTTTAGCGGGTCCAGCTCAAACCCCTGAAGTGCTACCAATCTTTTTTGCTGTAAAAAACGCTCGGCCAGGGCGATAAGTCTGGCTTGTTCTTGCTCGGTGAGATTCACCAGAAGCGGAATAGCCAGGGCGTTATCCCAGGGCCAGTCGTCATTTCGGGCTGTTTCTTGCTCTTTCCAGGGCCACTTAATCATCGTTTTGCTCGCAAACTCGTCACTTGAACGAAATTGACGGAACTGGGTCTGTTAAAATGCCAAATTACCTGGCATCATGGCAACCACCAAAACGGAGAGATGCCAGAGCGGCTGAATGGACCGGTCTCGAAAACCGGAGTAGGGGCAACTCTACCGGGGGTTCAAATCCCCCTCTCTCCGCCACTATTCAAACACTTAGCTCAATTCCTTTCAACGACTCATGTCACACTTGGTATAGTGTCGGTATATTCGCTTAGTATAAAGCTCGCCATCATCATCTTCTGATTTGCCCAATACTGGAAGATCCTATGTGGGAGAAATTCTCACTTTTCTGTCATAAACCACAACTTGGCTTTCAGTTTTGTGACCTGAGAAGAGTTGTTTGTCCTTACTCGAGCCTTCTTACTCTGATAGTTGGCGTAGCCAGAACGCCATCAAATCTGACTGTCTTCTTTGAGCTGTGAGTTCAATGGGGCATCCTTAATCAATGTGGCAGTTCAACTTAAGTGTGTATGCTAACTTTGGATTAAGATGCTTATCCAACAGATGATTTAAGATAGCCTCTCAGGCTTAAGATGGATTTATCAACATGACCAGAACAGAAAGGCTTCTCGAATTACTACAGATATTAAGGGCGCAAAGATATCCGATCACTGCATCCACTCTCTCTGAAAGATTGGGAATAAGTGTGCGCTCCATTTACAGAGATATAAAAACGCTACAGCATCAAGGCGTGTGCATTGAGGGTGGTGCTGGAATTGGTTATATCGTTAAGTCTGATTTCCATTTACCACCCTTAAATCTTTCTCATGAAGAAATTAATGCTATTACACTTGGGTTAAATTGGGTATCTCATAATACGGATTATGACTTCAAAAATATCGCAAGGACTGCACTTGCCAAAATACACGCTGTCATTCCCGGTGAATTACAAAATCTTATTGAGAGTCAGTCCTATCTGATTGGTCCTTCAGAAAACAATGAGATCTTTTTTGCAGGTATTCGCAATGCTATTAAAAAGCGACACAGAATCAAAATAAAGTATTGTGACAAGAAAGAGACTTACTCTTCTCGGGTTATATGGCCTATCGGATTGGTATATATGGAGTCGTGCTGGCTTTTGGTTGCATGGTGTGAGATGAGAAATGATTTTCGTCATTTTAGAACTGACAAAATTGAAGAGCTGATACAGCTGGATTCCCTATATAGTGAAAGCAGGACAGTTTTATTGAAAAAATGGAGAATAAAAGAAGGAATTTGTGAGGAGAAAGAGTACTGACAAAAACTGTCATAGCTAATTTGTATACTAACCCTGATGAAAGACTCAATTCTACTTCATAGGGGGAGTTATGAATTTCCAGAATAAAGTTGCTGTAATAACAGGAAGTACTGCAGGTATAGGTGAGGCAGTCGCCGAGCAATTACACAAACATGGCGCGAAGGTTGTTATTGTATCCCGCTCGTCAGAGCAGGCTAAACAAAAAGCGAAACGATTATCTTCACTGGGACAACAAGCGTTGGGGATCGGATGTGATGTGTCACAGCCTGAACAAGTACGGCAAATGATAGATGAGGTTATCAAATATTTCGGCAGACTCGATTATGCCGTAAATAACGCAGGCTTAACGGGTGAACATGGTAAAAACATAACAGAGCAGACAGTTGAAAACTGGGATAAGGTTATTGCCACCTCATTGAGCGGTGTTTTTTACTGCCTAAAATATGAAATACCTGAGATGATGAAATTTGGTGGCTCTATAGTTAATTTATCTGCAGTCAATGGTCTGGTTGGCATTCCTGGATTAGCGCCTTACACCGTGGCTAAACATGGTATAATCGGTTTAACCCAAACCGCTGCGCTAGAGTTTGCAAGTCAAGACATTCGGATTAATGCTGTCGCTCCCGGCTATGTCCAAACCCCACGAATGAGTGAATTCCCTGAAAATATCGTACGTAGTTTTGCAAACAGTCACCCCATGAAAAGGATGGCAAAAATGCAAGAAATAGCAGACTTTATATTGTTTTTGCTGTCAGATAATTCGGCGTTCTGCACTGGAGGGGTTTATCCAATCGATGGTGGTTATTTAGCCGAGTAAAATACCCCACAGGACCTGTTAAACACTAAGAATTGCCTTGCCAAAGTGGTAGGCTCACTGGGAGCGTTAGAATATAATTAACGCTTCCGTTGCAGCGCAAGTGATAAAAATATTTCCAGTATGGTTTAACGTGAGCATGGATGCAACTGAGTTGAAGACCTGGACGTAATGTATCGTTCAGTATTATGTGATCGTATTCATTTCAGCAAGCAACCAGCATTTAAAGCTTTCCAGCGCAGCCTCGTTTATTCCCGTTTCCGTCGGTTGTACTAAACAAAACCTTTTGTTCAGCGTGTCTGAAGCTGGCCAGGGCGAAGCAAGCAGGCCACAGCTCAATTCATTCTCGACATACATGCGTGGTACCAATGCTACCCCTTGTCCCGCCATAACGGCAGCGATGGCCATTTCATGAAGATCGTAGCGTACTCCCTGAGCCGGATTCTCAAGAAATATCCCGCTTTCTCGGGCATAGTGATGCCATGCTTCAGGGTTTTGTCGACGGTGTATCCGCGGCAGTTCGTTCAACTGTTGCGTGACGTCATGACTGGTTAGCAGCCCAGGATGACAAACAGGCACCAGATTTTCCTGAAACAGAAATTGCGTACGCATTCCTGCCCATGCGGAATGTTCAAAATGAATGACAGCGTCAAATCCACTTCCTGACAAAATGAAAGGATCCGTTCTGGCCGCAATATTTAACGTTATATCCGGGAATAAAGAGGTAAAACCGTTCAGGCGAGGAATAAGCCAACGGCTGGAAAAGGTTGGCAGGACGGCGATATCCAGACTCTTACTCCCCTCTGGCATGCCCATTATGTACTGCGTATCTCTTTCAAGCCTGTCGAGCGTTTCACGGACGTGATGTGCATAGCGCGCGCCGACAGGATTGAGCTTTACCCTGCTTCCCACACGATCGAACAATTTACAGTTCAGCAAAGCTTCAAGTCGCGCAATCTGACGGCTAATGGCCCCTTCCGTTAACGATAATTCCTCTGCAGCGCGGGCAAAATTACCGTGCCTTGCAGCGGCATCAAAAGCCTGAAGGGACGTACTACTGGGTATTTTTCTGCGCATGAAATTTGTTCCTTGCTCTGAGCCTGTAGCCTGCAATTAGTGACTAAACATCACTAACCCGTGACTTATTATCGATTTTAAGCCGTATAACTAGCTTGTAGCATGATGAAAAATCATTGAGCAACTGTTTTGCTTGCGTTTATGACTCATGTGGAGATGAACTGATGTGGTATACCGTGGAATGTACGTATAACGATTCTGAAAGCGAGGCAGAATGGAATGCCTAATCTGACCTTTTATCTTTCTGAAAACCACTCTGACAAGTTCAAAACCTTAACAATTTTATCCATAAATGCCGTGCCCTCTGCTCGAACGCAGGAGGTGATGGAAAACTTTATTCGTGAACTGGATTTCGCCATCCAACAGGCATCTGGCCTGACAACACATATTTGCCCGCAACTAATCCCGAGGTACTGATGAGCCATTTCTTTCCGTTTCGGCAGATTGGAGATTTTCAGATTACGGCGCTGAGTGACGGTACAATGTCAGCCAGCCTGGATTTACTGTCAGGCATTGAAAAAGCTGATGCGGACGTCATTCAAAATGACGCCGGGCTCGATGAGCCTGCCGATATCCATATAAACTGCTACCTTATCCGCGGTCGGGGTCGGGTCATTTTGGTCGACGCTGGCGCAGGGCCGCTGAGCAACAAAGGAGGGCAACTCAACATAAACCTTGCAGCAGTGGGGATCAGTCCTGACGAGGTCGATACTGTGTTATTGACGCACTGCCATCCGGACCATATTGGCGGTCTGCTGGATCCTGAAAAACGGCCAGTTTTTCAGCGCGCTCAAATTATGCTTCATCCTCTTGAAGCGCAACATTGGCTGGATGATAAAAAACTCAGCATGGCGAATGAGCGCGGGCAACGTAATTTTGGGCTGGTCCGCCAAACGTTACACGCTTATGCGCGAAACCTGCGTTTTTTCGACGGGGATAACATTGCAGAAGGTATTCTCCCAGTATGGTTACCGGGTCATACGCCCGGGCATACAGGATTTCGCATTGATGCAGATGATAAATGCTTATTAATATGGGGCGACATCGTCCACTACCCTCATATTCAGTCAGCGCACCCGAATGTCTCTATTTTATTCGATACCGATCCCGCTCAGGCCGAGGAAACAAGGAAGAAAATTATGGAAAAAGCTGTCAGCAAAAAAATGCTCATTGCAGGTATGCATTTAGGCCAGGCGGGGTTTGCCAGCATTTTCAGAGAGGGGAGTGGATACCGCCTTTCTTACTCTGAGAATTGAACGGATATGCCCGACAGGCTTGTAATTGATTAGTGCTGTTCAACGTCATTATTGTCCAGAGTGGACCGTCAGATTAGGTTTGGTTCTGCGCCGTGAGAGCGACAGTTCAGGTCCCTCAATATTGCCACACCCTGCGTAGCTGTAAAAACAAATGGTGGAAATGATAACTATTTCTATTTAACATTATTTATTTGCGAGTGGATAACACTATGAATAACAAGCTGTTGGGTGTGGCCATTATTGCTGTTTTGTCGGCAGGTTTAGCTTTTAGTTCTCATGCAAGTGAAACAATAAGCAAAACTTGGGTAAGGACGTTGGTGGATGAAAATAACAAATTCAAAGTAGTATATGATATTGATGATAAAGGAAAAGTTATAAATATCAGATTTCCTGATGGCGTCGTTGATGCTGATACTAAGCAAAAACTTACCCGGGAAATGGAAAACTGGGTATTCGAATCTGGCAGTCCACAGACCGATGTCAGCTCTGTAGTGACTTTAACATCAACCCCAACGTCCGCGCACAGCAGACCTCGCGGCGCTTCAGACGGTCTTTTTGTACTAAGTTGAAGGAGTTTTGGCTGTGTTCAAACTCACCTGACCCTTTGTGATACGATAATTGTTTTAGATTGTCACATGGGGCCAGATTTTGAATTCATACATTTTCCTTGCCGGGGCCATTGTAGCTGAAGTAATAGGTACAACCCTGATGAAGTTCTCTGACGGATTTACACGTCTATGGCCATCTGTAGCAACCATTGTATGCTACTGCACTGCTTTTTATCTTCTCGCTCAGACGCTGTCGACCATTCCAACGGGTATTGCGTACGCAATTTGGTCAGGTGCTGGAATCGTATTAATCAGCCTTTTGGGCTGGTTGGTAAGTGGGCAAAAGCTTGATTTTCCGGCGATCGCAGGCATGTTCCTTATTTGTGCAGGGGTTCTGGTTATTAATATTTTTTCTAAATCTTCCCCGCATTAATTCTATTGAAAGCGTGTCGCATATCTGGCGCTCTTAGCAGAGCTTATCCCCGTGCGGTGAAAAAAGCCCGCTTCATATGAAGCGGGCTTGCTGTTTGTATCTCAATCAGAACTGGTAGACTAAACCAACGGCAACGATGTCGTCAGTCGCGATACCATTGCTTTCATAGAAGCTATCGTCTTCATCCAGCAGGTTGATTTTGTAATCAACGTAGGTGGACATGTTTTTGTTGAAGTAGTAAGTCATACCTACATCAACATATTTGACCAGATCTTTGTCGGTGTAGCGTGGGGTGCCATTGCTATGGTGATCCCAGCCGCCTAAATCAACGCCTTTAGACTGCAGGAATGCAACGGACGGGCGCAAACCAAAGTCAAACTGGTATTGTGCAACAACTTCGAAGTTTTGCGTTTTGTTAGCAATACCGCCTTCAACTCCATCCCCTTTACCGTATGCGGTCATATTGCGTGTTTCAGCATACATGGCAGCCAGGTACACGTTATTCGCATCATATTTGGCACCCACGGTCCAGGCATCAGCTGTGTCACCACCAGCATAGCGGTTGGCATGGCTACTGTCGCCACGTCCAGCAGCAACCTGATTATTAGTACGGTCAGAGCTGGAGTATGCCGCACCGAGGCTTAAACCGAAGTCGAAGTCATAGGAGGTAGACATACCGAAACCGTCGCCATTTTCACGAGACAGTCTACGTCCATCACCATTACCAGTACCTTCGCCTGAACCACCATCTTCATTATTGCCCTGGTACTGCAGAGCGAAGTTCAGACCATCAACCTCACCGAAGAAACCTTTATTACGGTAGGTGGCAACGCCGTTGGTACGACCGGTCATATACACGTCGGTCTGGGTGTAGGTATCGCCGCCGAATTCCGGCAGCATATCGGTCCAGGCTTCTACGTCGTAGACAACGCCATAGTTACGACCGTAGTCAAAGGTACCGTTCTGACCAAAACCTAAGCCAGCGAAAGCCAGGCGGGTCCATGAATCTGCACCTTCACCTTCTGTGCTGTTGGCCTGGACGTTATATTCCCACTGACCATAACCAGTTAGCGTGTCGTTGATCTGGGTTTCGCCTTTAAAGCCCACACGTACATAGGTCTGATCGCCGTCGCTACCCGCATCGTCAGAGAAATAATGCAGACCATCGACTTTGCCGTACAGATCCAGTTTATTGCCGTTCTTATTATAAATTTCAGCGGCATTCGCTGCGCCTGCAGCTAATAAAGCAGGGAGGAGAAGTGCCAGTACTTTTCTTTTCATTATGTATTCCCTTGTGATAATAATTAATATGAATATGTAGTACTATCCGAAAGACTACATTTGGATACTATCTATGAAGTTCATTTAATTTAAAATATAACATGTAACAAATATATTTAAGATATTTAAAAATGTTTCTATAGTGTCTTTTTATAAATTAATGTATATGTTTTTAATAATGCTATTTACATGATAAATTTATTTTTATCAGTGGGTTATGTATTTCTTGCGTTCATTGTTTTCGTGTATTTTATTTTTGGGGGTTATTTGTTGTTTGATTACATATGATTATCTGTTGCTATGGTGATCAAGAAACAATAAATTTCTGTGATTATATAAAGTTGAGAGTGATAATATATTTATATAAATTGAAGCGCTGGCAGTGGTCTGCAATGAAAATTGTTGTTAAGGTGGTTTTCTTTCTGCAAAGAGAGACCACATGGAACGACAAGATTGGCAGTCAAAATTTGAAGCCTGGCTACAGGATAACCATTCCGGGCAGGATGCTGCCCATGATATCTCTCATTTTCGTCGCGTGTGGAAGACTTCGCAAAAGCTAAGTACGGATGCGACCGTAAATTGGCTGGTGGTTCTTACAGCGTGCTACTTCCATGATCTTGTCAGCTTGCCGAAGAATCATCCGGATCGTCATCGCTCATCGGTATTGGCGGCGCAGGAAACACGCCGCATTCTGAGGCGCGATTTCCCTGATTTTCCGCAACACTGTATACCTGCCGTATGTCATGCCATTGAGGCGCACAGTTTCAGCGCGAAGATCGCACCGGAAACTATTGAAGCTAAAATTGTGCAGGATGCCGACAGGCTTGAGGCGCTGGGGGCTATCGGTTTAGCGCGCGTATTTGCCGTGTCTGGTGCGTTAGGCGTGGCGCTGTTTGACGCGGAAGATCCATTCGCGCGGAAGCGTAGCCTTAACGATAAACAGTACGCGCTCGATCACTTTCAGACCAAATTATTGACGCTGCCGCTGACAATGCAAACTGAACAAGGCCGACATTTAGCGCAGCATAATGCTGACTTTTTACTGACGTATATGGCGAAGCTGAGTGCGGAGTTAAAAGGAGAGTATGCAATGCTGGATCTCGACGCGATTCAACCCTTTAAAGCACGTTAGTCGCCAGTACAGCCGCAACGTCAACCGCGCTATTTTATGTTAATCTGTCGGTTATCCATTTCGGCCGGTTAAATGTATGCAGGATAATTTTTCAGTAGCAGGCTCCATGAACCCAATGACAGATGATAACAAGGCCGCCGCACAGGTAATTTTGGCTAAGTTGCTTGAAATTTATGACGTGAAAACCCTGGTTGCTCATCTGAATGGTGTTGGTGAGAACCGCTGGAGTCCGGCCATCTTTAAGCGAGTAGTAGCGAACGAAACATGGCATCGCCTCAGCGACAATGAGCTTGCTCATCTGAATTCCTTGCTGCCGACGCCACCTGCGCATCATCCGCATTATGCCTTTCGATTTATCGATCTGTTTGCCGGCATCGGCGGGATTCGTCGCGGCTTTGAGGCGATTGGCGGGCAGTGCGTGTTTACCAGCGAATGGAACAAGCATGCGGTGCGCACCTACAAAGCGAATAATTATTGCGATCCGCTCCAGCATCACTTTAATGAAGATATTCGCGATGTCACGCTGAGTCATCATGATGGAGTAAGCGACCAGCAGGCGGCGGAACATATTCGCCAACATATTCCTGAACATGACGTACTGCTGGCAGGATTTCCTTGTCAGCCTTTCTCCCTGGCTGGGGTATCAAAGAAAAATGCGTTAGGGCGGGCCCACGGCTTTGCCTGTGATACACAAGGCACACTCTTTTTTGATGTGGTGCGCATTATCGATGCGCGTCGACCAGCAATATTTGTGCTCGAAAACGTTAAAAATCTGAAAAGTCACGACCAGGGCAAAACGTTTCGCATCATTATGCAGACGCTGGATGAGCTGGGTTATGACGTCGCGGATGCGGCGGATAATGGGCCCGACGATCCGAAAATTATCGATGGACAACATTTTTTACCTCAGCATCGCGAACGTATTGTGCTCGTCGGATTTCGACGCGATCTGAATCTGAAATCAGACTTCACGCTGCGCAATATTGTCACTCGCTATCCGCCGCGACGTACTACGCTGGCGGAGCTGCTTGAGCCGACCGTCGATGCGAAATATGTGCTGACGCCGGTGTTGTGGAAATATTTATACCGCTATGCGAAAAAGCACCAGGCGCGGGGGAATGGTTTTGGTTATGGCATGGTGTATCCTGGTAATCCCGATAGCGTAACGCGCACATTATCCGCACGCTATTATAAAGACGGCGCCGAGATCCTTGTCGATCGCGGCTGGGATATGGCGCTAGGGGAAAAGGATTTTGACGATCCGTTGAACCAGCAACACCGTCCGCGCCGGCTTACACCACGGGAGTGTGCGCGCCTGATGGGATTTGAATCACCGCAGGGCTATCAGTTCAGGATCCCGGTGTCGGATACTCAGGCTTATCGCCAGTTTGGTAATTCGGTGGTCGTTCCGGCATTCGCGGCGGTTGCCAGACTGCTGGAGCCGAAAATCAAACAGGCGGTTGCTATTCGCGAAAAAGAGAACCTGCATGGCAGACGTTCACGATAAAGCAACGCGCAGTAAAAATATGCGGGCGATCGCCACCCGTGATACCGCCATTGAAAAACGCCTTGCCAGCGTACTGACAGAGCAGGGCGTAACGTTTCGCGTGCAGGATGCGACGTTACCTGGTCGCCCCGATTTTGTAGTGGATGATTACCGTTGTGTGATCTTTACCCATGGCTGTTTCTGGCATCATCACAACTGCTACTTGTTTAAAGTCCCTGCCACGCGAACGGAATTCTGGCTGGAAAAAATAGGTAAAAATGTCCAGCGTGACGCGCGGGATTGTGAAAAATTGCAGACTCTGGGCTGGCGTATACTGATTGTCTGGGAGTGCGCCCTGCGCGGGCGCGAAAAACTCGGCGATGAGGCGTTATCTGAACGTGTCATCGAGTGGATCTGCGGCGGCGGTGCCACCGCGCAGATCGACACTCAGGGTATTCACTTACTGTAGTGTCTTTTCCGACGGGGTAGCAACGGCATCCGCTTTCATAGGGAATAAGTATTTACCGAGGGTAACCAATACCACCGCAAATACGATCACGCCGAGCGCCAGCCATTCGATGAGCGCCAGACTTTCTCCTCCCAGACCGGTACCTAGCAGTACGGCGACAACCGGATTAACGTAGGCATAGCTGGTGGCTAACGCCGGACTGACGTTGCGAATCAGATACATATACGCGTTAATGGCAATAATAGAGCCAAACAGGGCCAGGTACGCCACCGCCAGAAAGCCTGAAAATGTCGGCATAGTGGTCAGTTTTTCCCCGGAGAGCAACGAGGCGCACATCAGCACAACCCCGGCGGCTAACATTTCAATGGCCCCAGCCATCATGCCAACGGGTAACGTTATGCGTGAGCCGTACACCGAGCCAAACGCCCAACTTATCGAACCGATCAGGATTAATACAGCGCCCCAAGGATTACCGCTTAAATTACCGCCGCTGTTCAGCATGATGATTCCTGCCAACCCAATGGCGATTCCCACCCATTCCAGTTTGCGCGTTTTGATACCAAAAAAGTGGCTAAAGCACAGCGTAAACAGCGGAACGGTAGCAACCACCACCGCGGCGATACCGGAAGGCACATTTTGATGTTCTGCGACGGTGACCAGCCCATTACCCACAGCCAGCAGCAGGACGCCAATTAACGCGGCGTTCAGGAGCTGGCGCAGAGGCGGCAGCTTATGCCCGCGAATCAGTAAGAATGCGGTTAACAAAATGCCCGCGGAGAGAAAACGCACGCCAGCCATCATCAACGGCGGCCAGCTTTCCACGCCAATGCGAATAACGAAGTAGGTGGAACCCCAAATGATATACAGCGCGAAGAGCGCACTGAAAAGTGGTAACAATTGCCTGAAACGCATAATCCCTCACGGTGGAAATAAAAAGGTGCAACATAGTAAACGTCAAAACTATCGTGCTGGCGAGATTTATAATTGCATGCCATTGTTAAATATTTGTTGACCAGAAAGGCCAGTTTCCGCATGGCGTGTTTTACTTCATACTTATATACGGCAAAAAAATAATATTGAGGGTTAACATTTTGGCAGGAAGTAGCTTACTGACCTTACTCGATGATATCGCTACCTTACTCGACGATATCTCGGTCATGGGAAAACTGGCCGCGAAAAAAACCGCGGGTGTCTTGGGAGATGACTTATCGCTCAATGCGCAACAGGTGTCGGGCGTGCGGGCGAACCGCGAACTCCCGGTGGTCTGGAGCGTGGCTAAAGGGTCGTTTGTTAACAAAGTTATTCTGGTACCGCTGGCGCTATTGATTAGCGCCTTTATCCCCTGGGCGATCACCCCCTTATTAATGGTAGGCGGGGCGTTTCTCTGTTTTGAAGGGGTGGAAAAAGTGCTTCACACCCTGGAAGCTCGTAAACACAAAGAGACCCCGGAAGAGCGCCAGCAGCGTCTGGCATCTCTGGCGGCGCAGGACCCACTGACCTTCGAGAAAGATAAAATCAAAGGTGCGATACGTACCGATTTCATTTTATCCGCTGAGATTGTCGCCATCACCCTCGGTATTGTGGCGGATGCGCCGTTGTTGAATCAGGTGCTGGTGTTATCAGGTATCGCCTTAGTGGTGACCGTGGGCGTGTATGGCCTGGTAGGGATTATCGTTAAGCTGGATGATATCGGCTACTGGCTGGCAGAAAAGCGCAGCCTGCTTGCCCAATCGCTGGGGAAAGGACTACTGGTTGTTGCTCCCTGGCTGATGAAAACACTTTCAGTGGTGGGCACGCTGGCGATGTTTTTAGTAGGGGGCGGGATTGTTGTACATGGAATATCACCGCTGCATCATGCGATAGAACATTTTGCCCAGCAGCAAAGCGCATTGATGGCGCTTATGCTTCCGACCCTGCTTAATCTGGTGCTCGGCTTTATCATTGGTGGAATAGTCGTTCTGCTGGTGAAAACCGTTGCCAGACTGCGCGGAGTTTCGCACTAATTGTCGCCGGATTAATTACGCAAAAAGCCTTTTTGTCGTCTAAGGTGTAAAGGTTTCTCTTGATACAGGAGGCAGGTATGGTCTTTTCTGTCAGTGAGGAAGTCACTTCGAAAGAGGGTGGCCCACGCATGATCGTTACCGGGTATGCCAGCGGAATGGTGGAGTGTCGCTGGTACGACGGCTTTGGCGTTAAACGGGAAGCATTCCGTGAAGATGAACTGGTGCCCGGCGAGCAAAGATCGCTCTGCAAGGACACCTGACATTGGGCCAGGCCGTAACCCGGCGAACTCTCAACCATTAGTTATATTTATCATTTTGGTGAGAATTATTTTCTTGTCAGGCAAAAAAATTGCAGATAAGGTTTGTTTTACATCAGATTTCCTGGTGTAACGAATTTTCAAGTGCTTCTTGCATAAGCAAGCTTGATCCCGGCCCGATGAGGGCCGGGATTTTTTTCACCCTCAGTCAGCGATTGATTTCCGACACGCTAAAATCATGGATATCAAGCTCGAACGCATCGGCCAGTTCATGCCATGTATGGTAATCACGCCCGTCGATGCTGACGCGTTCAGGATCGTCCTGACTGCGATGAATTTCACTCTCGCAGATTTCGTTGATTGCCTTCAGCAGCGCGTCTACATCGACGCTGACTTCACGTTTGGCCGTATCGCTGTACTCTTTCGCGGTTTTCATCCTCATACCTCTCAACCGTTAAGGATACCGGGGGAGCGCATCAAAACCTCAGATGCGCACCACTTAAGTATAGACCGTCGAGAAAACCCGCAATCGCATGCGCCGGACGCTGCCACAAAAAGGAATTTGTTCTACACTGGCACAAAGCCACAGGAGGAAAATGATGAAGGTGAATGATCGGGTCACAGTCAAAACGGACGGCGGTCCACGTCGGCCGGGCGTGGTACTGGCAATCGAAGAGTTTAGTGAAGGCACCATGTACCTGGTTTCGCTGGAAGACTACCCGCTCGGTATCTGGTTCTTTAATGAATCAGGTCATCAGGACGGTATCTTTGTGGAAAAAATAGAGTGAGGTAAGTTCTTCTGCATGATTCTGACTGGTGGTTCCGCCACCAGTCAGAACGTTTTAGCGCATATTCACAAAGATACCATTGGTGACGTTATCCGTGAGTCGAACCACGTGATAGATAACTTGCTTATTATGCGTCTTAATCTTTCGTTTTATATTTCCCTTATGGGATGAGACGGTCTTGGCCTTGATATTCATTTGATCTGATATCTGTATTGTTCCCTGTCCCTCCATCCACATGCGTAGCATGCTGGATTCGGTACGGCTTAATGACAATGTCGGCAGATTAACATCGATAGCAATATTGACTTCCTTTTTCAGAATATCGCCAAGAAGTTCGTCCAGTGAATCAGGTTTAATTGATTTAGAACTGATCAATAAATTTTTTCTGACTAAAAGATACTCATCAAAATGCACATTGGCAATCGCCATAAATACAATAAATAATGTACTGGGATGCTGATTAATGATTTGCTTGATTTGCTGACTGTCAGCAGGATCGTGGATAAAACAGTCCTCATTAATAAACACCACAGCGGGTTGCAGAGAAACACAGGCGAGACTGAGTTCACCAACGCTGGAAATATTGTTGATTTCCCTTTTTTTCACCCCCCGACTGACCAGATATCCGGTCAACCCTAGCCGGGTGTAACTGCATAAATCCATAATAATCGTTGACATGGCATACCCTCACTCAATGCGTAACGATAATTCCCCTTACCTGATTATTGCATCACAACTAAACGGAATAATAACGACCCAAGATGACGCTTTCGCTGTTTTCAGGCGAATTTACTATCCCGTAAAGTTGCGTATAATTTGCCAGGAAACATCTTAAAGTAAAGTAAATGTTGCGTTATGTGAGTGAGGCAAAAACAAATAAACCGCGACAGCGATATCCTGGTGGATGTTGTCGGTTTTTAAATTTAGGACAATCCTTAGTAAAACAGGATAAAAATTAAGGGTTATTATTTTCCGGGCATTTCGCTGACGATATCGGCCAACAAATTAAAAATTTCGCTGAACAAGCGCTCGCAGAATGGCGCAATTAATGGCATCAGCGCCGCCATTAATGAAATACCCACGGTCAGGGTGAGAGGAAAGCCAATGACAAAAATCGACAGCTGTGGCGCCATGCGATTTAACAAGCCAAGCGCAAGGTTCAGCGTCAGCAGCAGCGTCATAACCGGTAGGGCCAGCATCAGCCCGTTGAGGAAAATCAGGCTTCCCGCCCGCGCCAGCGCGAGAAATGCATTGCTGTTAACCGGATTGCCGGCAATGGGCAAGGTATGAAACGTATCCACCAACAGCGAAATCAGCCACAGATGGCCATTAAAGGTGAGGAATAACAGCATGGCGAGCATGTCGATCAGTCGTGCCAGGACTGGCATATTCAGGCGGCTACCGGGGTCAAAGAATGTCGCAAAGGAAAGCCCCATTTGCAGGCCAATCAGTTCCCCGGCGGTACGCACGGCGGCAAACGCAAACTGCATGGTGAAGCCTAAGGCGATACCGATCAGAATTTGTTGCATGGCCTGCCACAACGCGCCGATGGAAAAGATGGGGACGTCTGCTGGGGGAATAGATGGGGCGATAACAATGGTTATCATCAATCCCAGCCCCAGTTTTACCCGTTTGGGGATAGCGCGTTCGCTGAGAATGGGCGCTGTGGAGATGAGCGCCAGGATGCGCAGCAACGGCCAGAAGTAAAGATTCAGCCACTGCATCCACTCAACGCTGCTGACCTGCAACATAACGTTGTCTACCCGATGATATACGGTAAATTGCTGAACAGCGTACGCACGTAGTCGAGCAACAGGTTAAGCATCCACGGGCCGGCAACAATGATGGCAATAAAAACCGCAACAATTTTGGGAATGAAGGACAGCGTCATTTCGTTAATCTGGGTCGCCGCCTGCAAAATGCTGATGATAAGACCTGTGACGAGGGCCACCAACAGCAAAGGCGCAGCAAGGGCCAGAGCGACTTTCATCGCTTCTGTCCCCATCATCATGACCGATTCAGGTGTCATTTCGCGCCTCTAACTGTAAAAGCTTTGTGCCAGCGAGCCGACAAGCAATTGCCAACCGTCCACCAACACGAACAGCATCAGCTTAAACGGTAACGCGATCGTGGCGGGCGGCACCATCATCATCCCGAGCGCCATCAGCACGCTGGCGATGACCAGATCGATAATCAGAAACGGGATAAAAATGGTAAAGCCTATCTGGAATGCGGTTTTCAGCTCACTGGTGACATAAGCCGGAAGCAAAATTCGCATCGGTACGGCTTCTGGTCCCTGTAAGGGACCGCTGTTTGCCAGACGGGCGAACAACGCCAGATCGGCTTCACGGGTTTGGCGCAGCATAAACTCGCGTAACGGTTGGGCGCCTTTCTCCATGGCTTCCTGCATGGAGATCTTCTCTTCGCTGAACGGCTGATAGGCGTCAACGTAGATTTTATCGATCACTGGCGACATGATGAAAAAGGTTAAAAATAGCGCCAGCCCCAGCAGTACCTGATTAGGGGGTGCAGACGGCGTTCCCAATGCATTTCGTAACAAACCGAAAACGATGATGATGCGGGTGAAGCTGGTCATCATCAATAAAATGGCAGGCAGGAAGGTCAGCGAGGTGAAAAACACCAGCGTCTGTACAGGCAATGACCAGCTTTGTCCGCCGCCTGGCAGCGGTTGACTCACCAGGCCCGGGAGTTGGGCGAGGGCGACTGGACTGAAAAGCCATAAGCCTGCCAGCGTGATGGAAAACAAACGGCGCATCAGGATCTCCCGGGACGCTTGAGCAAACTCTTCATCATGGCCTGGAAATCCGCAGGGGAGGCCGGTTTTTCTTCTGCATCGGCAGGTGCCGGGGGCAGGGTGTGCAATAGGTTAATTTGCGAGGCCGTGACGCCCAGCACCAGGCGCGCATCTTCAACCTCAACAACCACCACGCGCTCACGTGGGCCCAGTGAGGTACTTGCCGCAACCTTCAGCCCTCGCGTACCGGTGCTTTTGGGGGCAAAGCCCAGGCGTTTAATGACCCAGGCTGCCGCCAGGATCAACACAATGATCCCCAGCAGCGCGCCGCTTACCTGTACCAGCGGTGAGCCGGGGACGGCGGCTGGCTGAGAAACTGTCGCCTGGGTGTTCATGATTAACGGCTCAGACGGCGCATGCGTTCTGATGGAGTGATAATGTCGGTGATACGCACGCCGTATTTATCCGCGACCACTACCACTTCACCCTGGGCGATCAGATAACCGTTGATCAGGATATCCAGCGGTTCGCCCGCCAGACCATCCAGCGCGACAACGGAACCCTGCGTCAGACGCAGCAGCTCTTTGATGGTCATGCGCGTACGGCCCAGTTCAACGGTCAGTTTGACCGGAATGTCCATGATCAGGTCGATGTCCTGCAAAGCGCCGCTGACGTCGCCGCCGCCTAACTGCTGGAATACCGCATCGGCCGCGCTTTTGGTGGTCGTGGTTTTTTGCTCGTTTAACGCGTCAGCCCACAGATCGTCCAATGCGCCAGTGTTCTCATCGGACGGATTATTCATATCACTCATTTGGGCTGTTCCTCATTCAGCGAATTCAAAATCGGGTTTATCAGATGTTCTACGCGTAACGCATACTGACCGTTCACGGTGCCATACTGGCTGGTCAGTACAGGCACGCCGTCCACATGAGCAATAATGCGGTCGGGTTTTTCAATCGGCAGTACATCGCCGGGTTTCAGCTTTAAAATCTGGGACAGCCGCAGCGGAATGTCGGCAAAGTTTGCCACCAGCTCCAGCTCAGAATGCTGAACCTGACGCACCAGATTATTGCGCCAGTTCTGATCTTCATTACGTGAGTTTTCCAGCGGTGGATTCACCAGCAGCTCGCGCAATGGTTCAATCATGCTGAATGGCAGACAGATGTTAAATTCACCGGTCAGATTGCCAATTTCAACGTGGAACGGGGTGTTCACTACGATGTCGTTAGGCGAGGTGGTGATATTGGTAAATTTCACCTGCATTTCGGAGCGAACGTATTCCACTTCCAGCGGATTGATGGCCTTCCACGCGTCGCTGTAGCTTTCCAGCGCCAGCTTCAGCATGCGGTTGATAACGCGCTGTTCAGTATGCGTAAATTCGCGACCTTCCACTTTCGTCGGAAAGCGTCCATCGCCGCCGAACAGGTTATCAACGGCGATAAATACCAGACTTGGTGAGAACACCACCAGACCCGTACCGCGCAGCGGCTTGAGGTGGATTAAGTTCAGGTTGGTCGGCACCGGTAAGTTACGCGCAAATTCGTGATACGGCTGGATACGAATCGCCCCCACGGTAATATCCGGGCTACGGCGCAACAGGTTAAATAATCCCATACGGAACTGGCGCGCGAAGCGTTCGTTAATGATCTCCAGCGCCTGTAAACGCTCACGCACCACGCGGCGTTGGGTGTTGGGATCATAAGGTCGAATATCGCTCTCTTTTGCGATACCGGTAATGGGTTCGTCTTTGGTTTCGCTATCGCCATTCAGCAATGCGTCGATTTCAGCCTGAGAAAGAATACTGTCGCCCATGTCTTTACCGCAGAATAAAAGCTGTATAAAGAACGTCGGTGACAACCTGTTTTGGCTGCCCGACAACGAGCGGAGTCGCGAGCGTCTCTTTGATGGCGGTAATCAGCTGTTGTTTACCTTCCTCGGTGGCGAGCGTAGCCGCATTTTGACGAGAAAACAGCAGCAGCAAGCGGCTGCGTACTTCCGGCAAATATTCATTCAGACGCGCACGTGTCGCTTCGTCTTTCATGCGCAACGTGATACCGATATACAGCACACGGTCCGCATCACCCAGATTGACGGTAAAGGTATCCAGCGCAAAGAACACCGGCGCAGGCGGTGGAGCCGGTTCCGCTTTGACGCTGGCGGACGGCTGCTGCTGCATGCGCCAGTAGCTATACCCCGCAGTTGCGCAGGCGGCGAGGGTAATTAATACCAGCAGAGGGATCCAAATAGCGCGTTTACTTTTTTTGTTAATCGCGGAGTCAGTCATCAGATACGGGCTTCCTGTTTCGGTACAGCTTATGGGCTGATTATCCCGTGTCCTGTCCACGACAAAGCGTGGAAAAGACGCGGATAATCATGCTACCTCTGGCGTTAGGCGAAGATGTCTACTGCTCCATCACCGCGGGCAGCGGCTTGCAGCGAGGCTGGCGTTGCCAGGATGGCGTCATCTTCAGCGGCAAAA
This sequence comes from Citrobacter sp. Cc139, assembly GCF_030334645.1. NCBI lineage: Bacteria > Pseudomonadati > Pseudomonadota > Gammaproteobacteria > Enterobacterales > Enterobacteriaceae > Citrobacter > Citrobacter sp. Cc139. The sequence goes on along the minus strand of NZ_JAOWDM010000090.1, from coordinate 267,321 downwards.
ATATCTTGTCCCTGAGCGCGACCAGCCTGTTGTTGCTGTCCGGAAGACTGCTGCTGTCCGGCAAAGCTCTCACTGCTAATGTTGCTTTGTCCCAACTGGATCCCACTGTCAGCCAACTGCGTACGCAGCATCGGTAACGCGGCTTCCAGTGCGGCGCGCACGTGACTGTGTGGTGACACCATTTGCAACTGTGCGAGGTTGTCATCCAGCTTAATGGAAATGTGCACCTGGCCCAGATCCTGCGGATGCAGGCGCAGCTCTGCGCTCTGCTGGCCCTGACGCGTGAATAGTGTGACGTGCTGACTCAGTGATTGCTGCCATTCCTGACTACCCAACGGAGCGCTTAGCACCGGCGCGGCGGTAGGTAACGGCTGAGCATGTGTCTGTGGGCCACTTAACGGAGCCGCCGTCACGCCAATGCTGGTCGGCGAAGGGGCGCTGTCAATTTCCGCTCTGGTCGCCGCCGCTACCGTCAGTGGGGTTAGCGTCGGATTGTTTGTCTGATCCAGGCTGCCGCCAGGTGAGGCAATATCCACTTTGCTTTTTTTGGCGTCACCGGGCAGCAGTTCGCCTGCGTTATCGGTGATAGCGCCATGTGCCGTGCCTCGTGACAACGCCGAAAGCGTGGCATCAACGGGGGCAGGGGTGTTGTCGACGGCAGGTGTCGCCAACGGTTGTCCCGGTAGCATGGCGAACAGCGCGCTCAGGTTGGCGAGATCGTCATCGCTGAGCGTGGTGTTTTTTTCATCCTGCTGAACAGTTTTGCCCAGTGTCGTCAGGGCATTCACTTTCAGCGACGGCGTCAGCGCTGACAACAGTTGCTGAGCATCAGTCATGTCGGCAAGAGAAGCATCGGTTTGCATCTCTTTTTGCGCCAGCAGATCGGTTAACTTGACCGCCTGGGTGACATCACCATTTTTTTGCAGCAACCCTTTTTGCAGTTTACTGCCCGCCGCCTGTAAATCGGCAAGCGTCAATGGCGCGCCTTTACCCTGCGCGTCGCCCGCACCTAATGCGCCAGCCAGCAGCGCTAAAAAATCCTCGGGTGAATCTACCGCTTTGCCTGACTGAAGACCTGCGGCTACGTCGGTGTCGGTGGTAATCAGTTGGGGTAAAGTAATCATTCGGGTTTCCTCATAGCTGCACGCTGAGCAAATTCATCCATTTTTTTCTGATCCAGACGGTTTTCGGCCAGTAACGCCGCCGAGGTTTGTCTGTCCTGCAGAGTCTGCCACGCCTGCAACCGTTGTTTTTTATCGCGCCAACTGTTCAGCGCCTGGTCCACTTTCTGTGTCCATTGATTGAGCTGCTGGCGATGTTGCTCAATCGCTTTTTCCAGGGTCTGAATAAACTGCTGATAGTTAATCCAGCGATTACTGGTAATACCCTGACCCATATCGTTATTCAGATTGTTACGGTACTCATGCTGATAATCGATCAGCATTTTCAACTGTTCTTCCGCCTGCTGACAGCCACGACGCATCTCTCCCAATAAGACAGCAGCGTCATCTACCTCTTTTTCAGCCAGGTCTTTCAGCGTTGCTAATGCACCATGTTGTGCCATGACCTATGCTCTCCTGCTCAATCACACACCAGGGAAAATCAGTTCTAAAGCGTGCAGGGAATCTTCCCAGTCAGCCCGTTCATAGATGCCTTGCTGTAAAAAAGCTTCCAGTTGTGGCCATAAGGCGATGGCTTTATCCAACATCGGATCGCTGCCTTTGGCATATGCCCCGACGCTGACCAGGTCGCGGTTACGCTGGAAGCTGGATAGCAACTGTTTAAAATTACGCACCCGCGCATAGTGTTGCTCACTAATGAGCGCGGTCATGGCGCGGCTGATCGAGGCTTCTATATCGATGGCCGGGTAATGACCTGCCTCGGCCAGATGGCGGGACAGCACAATGTGACCGTCCAGAATCGCGCGTGCTGAATCGGCAATCGGGTCCTGCTGATCGTCACCCTCGGTCAGGACGGTGTAAAACGCGGTAACTGACCCGCCGCCGTGAATACCGTTCCCGGCACGTTCCACCAGCGCCGGTAATTTGGCGAATACTGACGGCGGATAACCTTTGGTTGCTGGCGGCTCGCCGATCGCCAGCGCGATCTCACGTTGCGCCATCGCATAGCGGGTGAGGGAATCCATAATCAGCAATACGTGCTGTCCACGATCGCGGAAATCTTCGGCGATGCGCGTGGCGTAGGCCGCGCCCTGCATACGCAACAGCGGAGAAACGTCCGCCGGAGCGGCAATCACCACCGAGCGTGCGCGACCGTCAGCGCCGAGAATATTTTCAATAAAATCTTTAACTTCGCGGCCACGTTCGCCAATCAGCCCGACGACGATGACATCGGCCTGGGTATAACGCGCCATCATGCCAAGCAGGACGCTTTTACCGACGCCCGAACCTGCGAAAAGTCCCATACGCTGACCGCGCCCGACGGTTAACAACGCGTTAATGGGGCGCACGCCGGTATCCAGCACATGTTCAATAGGTGTGCGCTGCAGCGGGTTAAACGGCGGCGTCATCAGCGCCCCGGTTTCGGTGGTATCCGGCGCGGGCAGACCGTCGAGCGGTTTGCCGCTGCCGTCGAGCACCCGGCCCAGCAGAGCAGGCCCCAGCGGTAATTGTTTCCCGCTTTGCAGACCTTCTCCGGCAATATTCTTCGCGTACACGCGCGCGCCGGGCAGAACGCCTTCGACCTCTTCGAGCGGCATCAGAAACAGTCGCTGACCGTTAAAGCCCACGACTTCACTTTCAACTTCCTGGGTTTCGTTGCCATCCTGCCGTTCAATGACGCAGGTGGCGCCCAGCGGCAGCTGTAATCCGGTGGCTTCCAGCACCAGCCCGGTGGCGCGGGTCAGACGCCCGTAACGACGCACCGCAGGCAGCAGCGACATTTTCTCTTCGAAGTTGTCCAGCGTATTGAGCCAGCGAGTCAGACGAGTGGTCATTACACGACTCCTGGCGCGGCCAGACGGCAGAGCTCTTGCCAGCGCGTGGCGACGCTGGCATCCAGATCGCCTTCGTCGGCAGAGACTTTACAGCCGCCGTGATGCAACGTGGGATCGCCGCGCAGCCGCCAGCCGTGCAGACTGAGGGTGGCGCCGAGCATCTCTTCCACCCGCTGGAGATCGTCCGGATGTACGCGCAACTGCGGTTTACCGCTAAACAGCGGTTCCTGCTGCAACAGCTGTTGGATTTGTTTAATCAGCGCGGCGTTATCCACGACAGGCGTCTGACCTATCACCTGACGCGCCGCCTCCAGCGCCATTTGCATCAGGCGCGAGGCAATCACGCTGTCCAGAGCGTCCAGCGTATTCTGAAATTCGCTCACCAATTGCTGCATACGGGCAGTGATTGGCGCATGCTGCGCGCGCGCCTGGTTTTGGCCTTGCTCCAGGCCCTGATTCAGCCCTTCCTGATAGCCTTGTTCGTGGCCCTTTTGTCGACCTTCCGCCAGACCAGCGTTATAACCTTGCTCGTGGGCCTGCATTTGCAACTGCGCGAGCTGCTGCTCAAGCTGTTGCTCTGCTGAGAGTTCCGGCTCGTCGGTCTCTTCTGACAACGGTGTTTCACTGTGGTCGGCCAGGACGAACTCCGCCACCGGTGGGGCGAGATCGTCCGGGGTCCAGACTTTCCACGGCAGTTCGTTAGACATAAGTATCCTCGCCGCTGCCGATCACCATCTCGCCGGTTTCCGCCAGACGACGCACAATAAGCAGAATCGCTTTCTGTTCGTTTTCCACTTGCGACAAACGTACCGGACCGCGGTTGGCAAGGTCGTCGCGCAGAATATCGGCTGCACGTTGCGACATATTGCGCAGGAACTTCTCGCGTAGCGGCTGTTCGGCGCCTTTCAGGGCAATCAGCAGCGATTCGGAATCCACTTCCTGCAGCAGGCGCTGGATACTGCGATCGTCGACGTCCACCAGGTTTTCGAACAGGAACATCTCGTCGATAATTTTCTGCGCCAGTTCGCCGTCGAATTCGCGCACGGCGGTAATAACGGCTTCTTCCTGCTGGGTTTTCATCAGGTTGATGATTTCCGCTGCCGTTCTCACGCCGCCCATTTTGCTGCGTTTGAGGTTCTGGCCGTCGAGCAGGCCATTCAATACTTCGGTCAATTCCGCCAGCGCGGCAGGCTGTACGCCGCCGAAAGTGGCGATACGCAGCATGACGTCGTGACGTAAACGTTCGTCGAACAGCGCCAGAATATCGGCCGCCTGGCCCCGTTTGAGGTGCACCAGAATGGTGGCGATAATCTGTGGATGCTCGTCGCGGATAAGGTCGGCGGCGCTTTGCGGCTCCATAAAGTTGAGCGTTTCAATGCCGCTGGTGGTATCGCGGGTTTCCAGAATATCTTCCAGCAGGCTGGACGCGCGTTCTTCACCCAGCGCTTTCACCAGCACGGAGCGCAGATATTCGTTGGCGTTAATGTTGAGCGCGGCAAATTGTTCGGCTTCTTGTTCAAACTCCGCCAGCACTTCCGTCAACTGTTTATTGGAGATCTGGCGTACGTTGGCCATCGCCGTACTGAGCGCCTGAACTTCGCGCGTGGAAAGGTGCTTAAACACCTCCGCCGCGCGATCTTCGCCAATGGTCATCAGCAGGATGACGCTTTTATCGGTACCGGTAAGGGCATTACTCATGATCGTTACTCATCCACTGACGAATGACCAGCGCCACGACGCGCGGATCGTTATCTGACATTTCACGAATACGCTGGCTCATGACTTCTGCGCCCAGACGCTGATTCGTGCGACGTTGCTGGGTCTGTTCGTCTTTGCTGAGGCGAACTTCTACCGCTTCTTCGGTTTCCTGACGGATACGTGTTTGTTCTTGCGCGGCTTTCGCTTCTTCGCTGCGACGGAGCAACTGCGGGCGAACGGCTTTCCGCCACAGGAGCCAGGCGACCAGCAGAACCAGTAACCAACGACCTGCGGACATTAACTGATCAATAAAGAACGGCTGTTTCCAGAACGGAAGCTCACCCATGGAATCGTCGGTCGCTGTGAACGGAGAGTTCACCACGTTCAGGGTGTCGCCACGTTTGTCGGAGAACCCCATCGCTTCGCGGGTCAGATCCTCAATCTGTTTCATCTGTTCGGCAGTTAACGGCAGCGGTTTGCCATCCGGTAACGTTTTATAGTTGACCACGACGGCCACCGAGAGACGCTGCACATCGCCAACGTTCATTTTGGTGTGGCGAATGGTACGGTCGACTTCATAGTTACTGGTTTCATTGCGCTGCGTACTGCGCGGACCGGCATTGTTACTGTTATTCGTTGTCTGCGTGGTTTGCGCATTTTGCTGATTAGCCGGTGGGTTGGCGATTGGCGCGGTATTAGCCGGGGCTGGCTGATTAGACAATGCGCCCGGGACGCCGCCAGGCGCTCCGCTACCAATTTGCTCACTGACGTTTAACTGGCGTGAGCGCAGCACGGCCTGGGACTCATCGCCGTTTGGACGGTATTGCTCTTCGGTTTGCTCTTTGTTGGCAAAATCCAGCTGTGCGGTGACCTGTGCGTGTACGTTACCGTTGCCGACAATCGGCGACAGGATCGATTCGATCCGGCGTTGCACGCGGGCCTCGACATCGCTTGCGTATTTCAGTTGCGCATCGTTGAGATCGCGGCTGCTGGTGTTCGACTGGGTTAACAGATGACCCGCCTGGTCGACCAGCGTTACGTTGCCCGGCGGTAAGCCTGCAACAGCGCTGGAGACCAAATGCGTGACCGCGCTGATTTGACCTTCATCCAGCGCACGACCCGGTTCCAGATTAACGGTGACGGAGGCCGAAGGCGCTTTTTGCTCACGTACAAACAGCGATGGTTTAGGCATCGCCAGATGCACGCGGGCGCGTTTTACCGGGCCCAGGGTTTCAATGGTACGGGCTAACTCACCTTCCAGCGCGCGCTGGTAGTTGACCTGCTCGCTAAACTGGCTGATACCAAACTTTTCCTGATCCAGCAGCTCAAAGCCAACGGCACCACCTTTTGGCAGGCCTTGCTGCGCCAGACGCAAGCGCAGCTCGTGGACTTTATCGGCAGGAACTTCAATCGCGCCGCTTCCCTCAGTAAAACGATAGGGAACGTTCATCTGCGTCAGTTGGGTGACAATCGCGCCGCCATCCTGATCGGAAAGATTGCTGAACAAGGTGCGGTAGTCGGGCGCTTTGGCCCACAGAACCATCGCCACAACGATAGCGACGGCAGTGGCTCCTGCCACAATCAGAGGAATTCTGGGATTCGCGCGCAGGCGGTTTAACCACTCGAGAGGTTTAAGCTGGGTTGCAGTCGATGCTGTCGCACTCATCTCGCACCTCGTGGCTTATCGTGGACGGCGTTTTTTGCAAAGTGGAACAAGACTCACTCCCGGGTCAGCAAACTCGAAAAATTGACGGTCTCATTATTTGCGGTTTCGAATTTTTCTATGGGTTAAAAACCGTGGTTTTTTATCGTTATTTAACGCCTTTATCTTATTGACTAACTGGTAATCTCAGCTACGTGAAAATTCATCCAGGGGATCAGCATGTCGGCAATACAGGGGATTGAAGGGGTCATCAGCCAGTTACAAACCACGGCGATGTCAGCAAAAATGCAGGATATGCAGCCACAACCGACCGTGAGTTTTGCCGGTCAGCTGCATGCGGCGTTAGACAGAATCAGCGATGTACAGACCGCGTCCCGTGTCCAGGCTGAGAAATTTACCCTCGGTGAACCGGGTATTGCGCTGAATGATGTGATGACCGATATGCAAAAAGCGTCGGTGTCGATGCAGATGGGGATTCAGGTACGTAATAAACTGGTATCGGCGTATCAGGAAGTGATGTCGATGCAGGTGTAGGGACAACGTGCAGATAATGTAGGCCGGATGAGCGCAGCGCCATCCGGCAAACACTTACTTTTGAATCAAATAGCGAATCGTTGGGCCATCCTGCTGAATATCCAGCACCGTATAGCCGTGATTGCGTGCATCCAGTGGAATATTATTGATTGACTGCGGGCAGTCGCTCACCACTTCCAGAATTTCACCTTTCTTCAATTGCGGCATCGCCTCCAGCGTGGCAACTGCCGGATACGGACACGGCTCGCCGACCATATCGAGGCGATAATCAGGCACGATATTTTTCATACAGACTCCTTGGCTGGCGTCAGCCCGGCACGGCGGAAGAAACGCTTTTCCCAGCCGATGATGAGCATCAGCGCGGTAAATAACAGCAGATAGGTCACCAGCAGGCCACCCAGCGGACCAAAGGTGTTGAGCAGATTCACCTTATCCCAGTTGGTGGCCAGAGCAGGCGCAAAATCATCCCAGTAGTAAGCCAGAATGGTTGAGCCAATAACGTTGCCCAGACCAACCCACCAGTAATGCACCTGGCCTTCAACCGCGCGGTACATCCAGCCGGTTTCACACCCGCCCGCTAAAACGATGCCGAAGCCGAACAGCAAGCCGCCAAGCACTGCATTCGGACCCGCCCACATAATCTTCGGCTCGACGCCTAACTGCACATAACTAAAAATACCGATGGCGCTGACCGCCATCCCGAAGATGATCGCTTTTGCCATATGGGTGCGACCGGAAATCCACAGGTCGCGGAAGGCTGAAGTGAAGCAGATTTGCGCCCGTTCAATCAGCAGACCGAACCCGACGCCGAACAGCATCGCCAGGCCGAGCTTAGGTTTATCCATCGCAGTGAGTAACGCCCAGCCGATCATGCCGATAAACACCAGCATCCCGAGGCGAAAACGACGACGCGCCTGATCCGGTTTTTGCGTCAGCGGGGAAGCGGCGGAGACTTTCTGCATTTTGACCGGAATACGGAACATCGGCAGCAGGGTAAAGCGTGCGCCAAACCACGAGCCAATGGCTGTTGCCAGCGCAAAAAACCAGGCGTGTAGTGAGAACTGCGGAATACCGGTAAAGAACGCGGCCAGGTTACACCCCATCGCCAGACGGGCGCCGAATCCGGCAATCATCCCGCCGACTATCGCCTGCATTATGCGTATCCGACTGCGCGGCATGCGGAGTTTGACGTTGTTGGCCCAGAGTGCGGCAGCAAAACAGCCGCCGAACATACCGAGGATCATCATACCGTCGATGCGGGTCAGGGGAGAGCCTTCAAGATGGATCAGCTTGTAGTATCCCCACTCTTCGGCGTGAACGCCGAATAATTGCAGGATTTGACCACCCCAACGGGTGAATTCGCCGGTAACGGCCCAGAAGGTTCCGGTGATGCCGAAGTAGTAAGTAGAGAGAATACCCGCTGCGATGACCGCAGGGGCAGGGGCCCAAAATTTAATTAACCAGGCCTGTTTGAAGTGTTGCCATGACATGCGTTTTGCCTCTGAACTCAGAAGGTATGTAACAAGAAGTGTGGATACTACACCGATCAGAATTTTTGACTATGAGTAATAAGAGGTAACACTGTCTGGATCAATATTTCTCAATGCTACCGAAAGGCTGGCGGCATCAGACCTTTAATGCCACAATCCCATTTTCTTCGCATGCAGGATGAATGATGAAAAAATTAGCAATCGTTGGGGTATTTCTGGCGCTGAGCGGATGCGCCGAAGTAGAGAATTATAACGACGTGGTGAAAACGCCAGCGCCAGCAGGTCTGGAAGGCTACTGGCAGTCAAAAGGTCCGCAACGCAGCCTGGTCAGCCCGGAAGCCATTGCCAGCCTGGTGGTGACGAAAGAGGGCGATACGCTGGATTGTCGCCAGTGGCAGCGGGTCATTGCTCTACCGGGGAAACTGACGATGATTTCCGGCGATCTCACCAACGTGACCGTGAAACGTGAGCTGTATGAGATTGAGCGTGAAGGCAATACGCTGGAGTATGATGGCATGACGCTGCAACGGGTGGATCGCCCGACGCCGGAATGTGCTGACGCGTTAAAGAAAACACCGCTGGCCACGCCGCTGCCATAAGCAGCACGCCCCGGTAGCCAGCGGCCACCGGGGTTGAGTATTACAACACGTCTTCAATCACCCACACGCTGACGCTACCGCCGTTACAGAAAAACGTCGCTTCGCCGTTTTCATCGGTGACCACGCTTTCTTCGCGATTTCCCAGATAATCACGCCAGGTTTTATTACCGTAATTCGCGCCGAGATTGATGGTCTTTTCCCCATCATCACCATTAGACAACACCACCACACAGCCGGGATCTTCGTCCGTTCCGCTGCGGCTAAAGGCGATACAGTTAGGGTGATCAAAAAAGAGCGTCTGAACGCCGTGAGCGAAGCGCTGGCGCGCGAGGATCAGTTCGGCAAGCTGTTCAATGATCGGCATGTCGATAGGATAGGTTTCGCCATCGCCGCCGGTGTCTTCGTAATGCGCCCCGTAGAGGTCAGGATAAAACACCGACGGTACGCCGTTTTCCCGTAGCAGGATCAACGCATAGGCCAGCGGCTTAAACCATGACTCGACAGGGGCTTCCAGCGCCTGCAACGGCTGGGTATCGTGATTGGCAACCAGCGTGACGGCATGAAACGGATCGGCCTCGACTAACGTGTCCGTGAAGATTTGGCTCATATCGTAATCGCGGCCCTGACGGGAGGCTTCGTGGAATTTCATCTGCAAAGGGGCGTCGAACAGCATGGTTTTCCCCTCCACCTGGTTAATGTAGGTTTGCAGTTTGTCGACTTCGTGGGACCAGTATTCAGCGACAATAAACAATGGCTTGGGCGCGACCTCCTGTACGTGTTCAATCCACTCTTTATAAAACCATGCCGGGATATGTTTCACCGCATCTAAACGAAAACCGTCACACTGGGTTTGCTCCATCACCCAGCGCGCCCAGTATTTGATCTCCTCGGTCACGGCGTGATTTCGAAAATCGATGTTCTCGCCCATCAGATAATCAAAATTACCCATTTCATCGTCCACCTGATCGTTCCAGCCTTCACCGGTATAATCGTTAACGATTTTGAAAATGCCGTCTTCGGTGGGGTTCTCGATATGGTCAATGCCGCTGAAGCATTTATAGTCCCAAATGAATTGTGAATACTGGCCTGCGCGGGCGGGGAAGGTATAGCGCGTCCAGGCCTCACATTCGATGATTTCATCGTCTATTTGCGTGCGATCGTCGGCGTTAACCCGCTGGACACGAATACTCTCTTTTTCATCCGCGCCCATTTTGTGGTTAACAACCACGTCGAGCAGTACGGCGATGTCGTTGTGTTTCAGCGCGTCAATTGCCGCCAACAACTGGTTTTTATCGCCATACTTGGTGGGGATGGTTCCCCTCTGGTCAAACTCGCCCAGGTCAAACAGATCGTACGAGTCGTAGCCAACGGAATAACCGCCTGATGCGCCTTTATAGGCGGGGGGCAGCCATACCATATTGATGCCGATATCATTGAGTCCGCCTGCGCGTTCGGCAAGCTCGGGCCAGAGTTGACCCCCATCGGGGTAATACCAGTGAAAATACTGCAATAACGTGGGATTTTTCATCTTCCGTGCTCCAGAAGTCGTTTGGCCGACCTCTGGAGTATGGAAGATTATTCAGATTTAACAGAAAATTATTGCGGGGCGGTGGGGGCGTCGGGTACTAACAGCATACCGGAAAGACGGCCATAGGCGTTATTGAGCGTCTTCTGGCGCGTCGACTGGCCGATAAGATTGCTGAGTTCATCCAGCCGCTGTTGTAACAGTGTTTTGAGTAACTGTTCGTTATCCAGCGTCTGTTTAATATACCCGGCCACTAAGTCCTGAATACTTCGTGTAATGCCAGGTGGAGTTTGCTCTTCCATGACCACTTCAATACTTTGCAGATAGGTAACTTCCTGTTCCAGTAAAAGGTCCCATTCACCCCGCTGCGCCAGTTCCAGCAGCGAGTGACTGAGTAGCGCGATGCGCTGCCAACGGTTGATAAACTCCACGGCTGAGGTCATTAACGAGACTCCTGGGACGACGCGTTCGGTGAGATCTGTTTCCAGGCTTCCGCAATGTTGCCGAGCAACCCTTCGACTTCTTCAATGGCTTGACAATCATTATTCAGATTAGCGTGCAGTAAACGACGAACCATATAGTCATACAATGCAGATAGATGGGTGGCCAGTTCCCCCCCTTTCTCGTGGTCCAGGCCAGCCTTTAGGCCATTATCGATAATATTAATGGCTTTACTTAACGCCTCGCCTTTGGCGACGATATCGCCCTGTTGCATAAACAGGCGAGCGCGCACCAGGGCGCTATTCGCGCCATCAAACAACATTTCAATCAGCTGATGCGGACTGGCGCTCATCACGGCGCTTTCCACACTGATCTGTGCATAGGCTTTGGTACCGCTCGCGGTATACATGCTTACCTCGTGTTATCAGGAATTACTCATCGCTGCAAATTGTTGACCCAAATACGTACTTGTACTGTTCAGCTTACTCATCATGGAATCCAACTGGGTAAACTGCGCTTTATATCGTGCCACGACTTCATCAATACTGTTGCTAACGGTCAGGTACTGCTTAGTCAGCAGTTTCAGGTTGGCATTAATATTGTCTTGTGCATTATCGATAATGCCGTCATCGGCCAGGTAGCTTTTTACTTCGGTGGCAATCTTAGTGGTAATACCGGTTTCTTTTCCGTCGCCAACCAGCAGTTCGCGGGTGGCAGCGGTATTATCTTTCAGTGCCTTAGCCAGTTTTTCTTCATCAAGTTTTAGCTTACCGGTACCACCATCCTGTGTAATGCCGATCTCTGTCATTGTTTTAAACGGGGATTCGCTGCCGCTGTTAGCAAATGGCGCACGAATGCCGTTTTGAATGGTACGCAGAACACTATCACCCAGTAACGCGCCGTTATCTGCGCTAGCTGCTTCACCCGGTTCAACTTCTTTATATTTCGTCAGCGTGCCAAAGGTATCAACCAGTGAGTTATAGGCTTCTACCCAAGCCTTAATCGCCGTAGTGGCCTTTTCATCACTTTTCTTGACTGTGATGGAGGCGTCTTTTATTTCTTTAGTCAGTTCAAGCGTAATGCCTTGTGGTGCATCGGTTACCGTATTGCTTTGGCGTTCAATATCAATACCATTAACGGTCAACTGCGCATTTTGTGCACCGACCAGCTGTTTCATTTTCCCGCTGCCAGCTTTGCTGTCATAGGACAGTAAATCGCTCAGTTTTGCGTCGTTGGACACCGAGATGGTCATTTCACTTTCAGTACCGCTTTCTGCGGTTAACACCAATTGGTAGTCGTCTTCTTTAACCTTCACCAGGCTGGCGGAAATACCGCTGTCCGCATCATTTATGGCATCGCGAATATCTTCCAGTGAGGTTTCGCCTTTGCCTAATTTAATTTCCAGCGGTTCTTTGCGGCCCGGCTGCGAAATCGTAATAGTGCGTTCATCAATGCTGGTATCACCCAACTGTTCTTTAGTCGAGGTAATTTTCGCCGTAGTCGATAATGACTGTGCCTGCGCCAGTTGAGTGACGCTGACGGTGTATTTCCCTGGAGCAGCGCCCGCGGTGGTGCTGACTTTTAAATCTTCTGTGCTGCTGGTAGCAGTGGTGCTTTTAAACAGATCGGCATTGTTCAGTGCGGTATTCGCCGTCTGAAATTTTTCTAATGCACTTTTCAGCGTGCCATACGCAGTCAGACGCGAGGTGTTAGCGCTCTGCTGCTGGGTAATCGGCGTTAAACGCTTTTTCTCAGCAGTGGTTAAGTTTGTCAGCAACGTATCCAGTGGTAAGTTCGAACCAACGCCCAGTGATGTAAATGAAGGCATGCCTAATTCCTTGTGATTGCAAACAGTAGTTAACCGCTTTATCGGCAATCTGCGCGCAAAGTTTAATAATAGTTTTGCAAAAATAATGCGCGGAATAGTGATGCATATAGAGGGTATTTCAGCGGCTAAGAAAAAAAACGACGGAAAGTAAAAATTTTCTAAAGTTCGAAATTAAGGTGCCGATACAAGGGTTACGGTGAGAAACCGTGGGCAACAGCCCAATAACATCAAGTTGTAATTGATAAGGAAAAGATCATGGCACAAGTCATCAATACAAACAGCCTGTCGCTGTTGACCCAGAATAACCTGAACAAATCTCAGTCTTCTCTGAGCTCCGCTATCGAGCGTCTGTCCTCTGGTCTGCGTATCAACAGCGCGAAAGACGATGCTGCTGGTCAGGCGATTGCTAACCGCTTCACCTCTAACATCAAAGGTCTGACTCAGGCGTCCCGTAACGCCAACGATGGTATCTCCATCGCGCAGACCACTGAAGGTTCTCTGTCTGAAATCAACAACAACCTGCAACGTGTTCGTGAACTGGCGGTTCAGTCTTCTACTGGTACCAACTCCCAGTCTGACCTCGACTCCATCCAGGCTGAAATCACTCAGCGTCTGAACGAAATCGACCGTGTATCCGGTCAGACCCAGTTCAACGGCGTAAAAGTACTGGCGAAAGACAACACCCTGACCATCCAGGTCGGTGCCAACGATGGCGAAACCATCGATATCAACCTGAAAGAAATCAACTCCAAAACGCTGGGTCTGGATTCACTGAACGTCCAGAAAGCCTACGATGTTAAAGCTACAGCAGTAACAACTGGTACGGCAGTTACCTATACCGATACTAAAACAGCTTTGACAGGACTTGATGACGTTGCTGTTAAGGCGGCTCTTGGTAGTCCAGCAACATCCGGGGACACTATCACAGCTGATATTTCATTCAAAGATGGTAAATATTACGCCACTGTTGGCGGATATACGGCTGCCGGTGATCTTGGTAAAAATGGTAAGTATGAGGTCGCTGTTGATAAAGACGGCAATGTCAGTTTGGCCAACGGTGCCCCTAAACTAAACGCTGCTACTGATGTTGGGACTGCCGCGGGGTTCGTTAAAGCTGAGCAGGTTGGTACTCCTGTAACTGTAACTCCTTCAGCAATTCAGGCATTGAAGGATGCCGGTGTTGATGCAACCGATGCTGATGCTGCGAAATTAGTCAAAATGTCTTATACCGATAAAAATAATAAGACAATTGATGGTGGTTACGCTCTGGAAGTTGGTGGCAAAACATATGCCGCAACCTATACAGATGGCAAAGTAGAACTTAAGACAACTTCCTACACTGATGCTTCTGGTAAATCTGCAACTGCACTTAACCAACTGGGCGGCGTTGACGGTAAAACTGAACTGGTAGAAATTGCAGGTAAAACATACACAGCTGCTAAAGCAAAAGGTCACAACTTCCAGGCAGAACCTAAACTGTCTGAAGCAGCTACTGCAACTACCGATAGCCCACTGGCGAAAATCGACGCGGCGCTGGCTCAGGTTGCTGACCTGCGTTCCGACCTTGGTGCGGTACAGAACCGTTTCAACTCTACCATCACCAACCTGGGTAACACCGTAAACAACCTGTCTGAAGCTCGTAGCCGTATCGAAGATGCTGACTACGCGACCGAAGTGTCCAACATGTCTCGTGCAAACATTCTGCAACAGGCGGGTACTTCTGTTCTGGCGCAGGCTAACCAGACCACGCAGAACGTTCTGTCTCTGCTGCGTTAATTTACGCTTACTGCGCAAACCCCGCTCCGGCGGGGTTTTTTACATTTAGCTTTACCCGTAACCCCCAAATAACCCCCCATTTCACCCACTATTCACCCGATTAAAACCCCTGCAGAAACGGATAATCATGCCGATAACTCATTTAACGCAGGGCTGTTTATCGTGAATTCACTGTATACCGCTGAAGGTGTAATGGATAAACACTCGCTGTGGCAGCGTTATGTACCGTTGGTGCGTCACGAAGCATTGCGCCTTCAGGTGCGTTTGCCGGCGAGCGTAGAACTGGATGACCTGCTACAAGCGGGCGGCATCGGGTTATTGAATGCAGTTGACCGATATGACGCTTTGCAAGGAACGGCATTTACCACTTACGCAGTGCAGCGTATTCGTGGAGCGATGCTGGACGAACTACGTAGCCGGGATTGGGTGCCGCGTAGCGTTCGGCGCAATGCTCGCGAAGTGGCACAGGCGATGGGACAACTGGAGCAGGAGTTAGGGCGTAACGCGACGGAAACCGAAGTGGCGGAGCGTCTGGCTATTCCTGTGCAAGAGTATCGTCAGATGTTGCTTGATACCAATAACAGCCAACTCTTCTCCTACGACGAGTGGCGGGAAGAGCATGGCGATAGTATTGAGCTGGTGACGGAAGAACATCAGCAGGAAAACCCGTTACAACAGTTACTTGAGGGTAACCTCCGCCAGCGCGTGATGGAGGCGATCGAGGCGTTGCCGGAGCGCGAAAAGCTGGTGTTAACGCTGTACTACCAGGAAGAGCTGAATCTGAAAGAGATCGGCGCGGTACTGGAAGTCGGGGAGTCGCGGGTCAGCCAGTTGCACAGCCAGGCCATCAAACGTCTACGCACCAAGCTGGGTAAGCTATAGGGGTAATCATTACCCCTGAACAATGCCGCATTACGAATTGACTACCAGGAGTTCTCATGACGGTGCAGCAATCAAAAAGACGGCCTCTAAGCCGCTACCTCAAAGATTTCAAACACAGCCAGACGCATTGCGCCCATTGCCTGAAGTTGCTCGACAGGATCACGCTGGTTCGCCGTGGACAAATTGTTAATAAAATCGCCATCGCCCGCCTGGACACGTTGCTGGATGAAGCAGAGTGGGAACAGGAGAAAAAAGAGTGGGTGGCGCTGTGTCGTTTTTGCGGTGATTTGCATTGCAAAGAGCAGAGCGACTTTTTTGACATCATCGGATTTAAACAATTTTTATTTGAGCAGACCGAAATGAGCCACGGCACGGTACGTGAATACGTTGTCCGCCTGCGCCGCCTTGGCAATCATCTGACCGAACAAAATATCTCTCACGAATTGCTGCAGGAAGGGTTCCTCGACGAAAACCTTGCCCCGTGGCTGCCGGAAACCAGTACCAACAATTATCGCATCGCATTGCGTAAGTATGAGCAGTTTAAAGCCCATACGCATATGGGGCATATGCAGAAATCCTCCTGGACAGCCAGTTCTGATATATATTAAAAACGAATAAGGTGTAACGGAGTGGTGTTTGTGAATCACGACAAACGCTCTACACTACGGTCATAAATGATAGTCACTAATGACAATATTCGGGGTAACTATGAAATTAGCACTTCTGGGACGTCAGGCTCTGATGGGTGTAATGGCTGTTGCACTTGTCGCCGGAATGAGCGTAAAGACTTATGCAGATGAAGGTCTGTTAAATAAAGTTAAAGAGCGCGGTACGCTGCTGGTGGGCCTGGAAGGGACCTATCCCCCGTTTAGTTTTCAGGGCGATGACGGCAAGCTGACGGGTTTCGAAGTGGAGTTCGCCGAAGCACTGGCAAAGCACCTTGGGGTGAAAGCCACGTTGAAGCCGACCAAGTGGGACGGCATGCTGGCCTCGCTTGATTCCAAACGCATTGACGTGGTTATCAACCAGGTGACCATCTCTGACGAACGGAAGAAAAAATACGATTTCTCTACCCCGTATACGGTCTCTGGTATCCAGGCGCTGGTGAAGAAAGGCAATGAAGGCGTTATCAAGACCGCTGCCGATCTGAAAGGTAAAAAAGTCGGCGTGGGTCTGGGCACCAACTATGAAGAGTGGCTGCGCCAGAACGTGCAGGGCGTGGATATTCGTACCTATGATGATGACCCGACCAAATATCAGGATCTGCGTGTAGGCCGTATCGACGCGATTCTGGTTGACCGTCTGGCAGCGCTGGATCTGGTGAAGAAAACCAAAGATACGCTGGCCGTCACCGGTGAGGCCTTCTCCCGCCAGGAATCTGGTGTGGCGCTGCGCAAGGGCAATGAAGATCTGCTGAAAGCGGTTGATGCCGCCATTGCTGAAATGCAAAAAGACGGTACGCTGAAAGCGCTGTCTGAAAAATGGTTTGGAGCGGATGTGACGAAATAATCGTCATCCGATGAAAAAAGGCGCCTTTAACAGCGCCTTTTTTTATTTCATTGCGCCTGAACGTGCATAATAAAAAGAACATCACAACAACAAATACCGGAGGCTGTATGCCGCTGCATAACTTAACGCGCTTTCCACGTCTGGAATTTATTGGCGCACCAACACCGCTCGAATATCTTCCACGCTTCTCCGACTATCTTGGGTGCGATATTTTCATCAAACGCGATGACGTTACGCCGATGGCCATGGGCGGCAATAAACTGCGTAAGCTGGAGTTTCTGGCGGCGGATGCGCTGCGTGAAGGGGCCGATACGTTGATAACCGCGGGCGCTATCCAGTCTAACCATGTGCGCCAGACGGCGGCGGTAGCGGCTAAACTTGGCCTGCATTGCGTGGCGCTGCTGGAAAACCCGATTGGCACCACGGCGGAAAACTATCTCAGCAACGGCAACCGTCTGCTGCTGGACCTGTTTAATACCCAGATTGAAATGTGCGATGCGCTGACCGATCCGAATGCGCAACTTCAGGAACTGGCGACGCGGATTGAAGCGCAGGGATTCCGTCCGTATGTGATCCCGGTTGGGGGTTCCAATGCTCTGGGCGCGCTGGGCTATGTGGAAAGCGCGCTGGAAATTACGCAACAGTGTGAAGGGGCCGTAGAGCTGTCTTCCGTAGTCGTGGCGTCGGGCAGCGCGGGAACGCATGCCGGACTGGCTGTTGGTCTTGAACAGCTGATGCCGCACGTCGAGCTGATTGGCGTGACCGTCTCGCGCAGCGTGGCCGATCAAAAGCCCAAAGTTGTTACGCTACAACAGGACATTGCCCGTGAACTGGAACTGACGGCCTCAGCGGATATCCTGTTATGGGATGATTATTATGCGCCAGGCTACGGTACGCCAAACGAAGAGGGCATGGAAGCGGTAAAACTGCTGGCGCGGCTGGAAGGCATCTTGTTGGATCCGGTCTATACCGGCAAGGCGATGGCGGGTCTGATTGACGGCATCAGCCAGAAGCGCTTTAAAGATGAAGGGCCAATTCTCTTTATCCATACCGGTGGGGCGCCTGCATTGTTTGCCTACCATCCTCACGTGTAACAATCAGGTAGAAAAACGTAATGCAAGAAAGTATCCAACTGGTGATCGATTCCCTACCGTATCTGCTTAAAGGCGCGGTTTTTACGCTGCAACTGAGTATCGGCGGGATGTTCTTTGGCCTCGTGCTGGGGTTTATCCTGGCGCTAATGCGCCTGTCGCCGCTATTACCTGTACGTTGGCTGGCGCGCTTTTATATCTCTGTCTTTCGCGGAACGCCGTTGATCGCCCAACTTTTTATGATCTATTACGGTCTGCCGCAGTTTGGTATTGAGCTGGATCCCATCCCGGCGGCGATGATTGGTTTGTCGCTGAATACGGCGGCCTACGCGGCGGAAACGCTGAGGGCGGCAATCTCTTCCATCGACAAAGGGCAGTGGGAGGCGGGGGCCAGTATTGGCATGACGCGCTGGCAGACCATGCGCCGGGCGATCCTGCCGCAGGCGGCACGCGTTGCGCTGCCGCCGCTGAGCAACAGCTTTATCAGCCTGGTGAAGGACACTTCGCTGGCCGCGACTATTCAGGTTCCTGAACTGTTCCGTCAGGCGCAGCTGATTACCTCGCGTACGCTGGAAGTGTTCACTATGTATCTGGCGGCCTCCTTGATTTATTGGGTAATGGCGACAGTGCTTTCTGCGCTGCAGAACTATTTTGAAGAACAACTGAACCGCCAGGAGAAAGAGCCGAAATGAGTGCTATTGAAGTCAGAAACCTGGTCAAAAAATTCCATGGGCAAACGGTGCTGCATGGGATCGATCTCGACGTCAAACCCGGTGAAGTTGTGGCGATTATCGGACCGAGCGGTTCGGGCAAAACCACGCTGCTGAGGAGCATTAATTTGCTGGAGCAACCGGAGGCGGGCACCATTAAAGTGGGTGAGATAACCATTGATACCGCGCGGTCGTTAACTCAGCAGAAAGGACTGATTCGCCAGTTGCGCCAGCACGTAGGCTTTGTGTTCCAGAACTTTAATTTGTTTCCCCATCGTACGGTGCTGGAAAACATTATTGAAGGTCCGGTGATTGTCAAAGGCGAACCTAAAGCCGAAGCGACTGCCCGTGCGCGCGAACTGCTGGCAAAAGTCGGGCTGGCGGGAAAAGAAACCAGCTATCCGCGCCGCCTGTCCGGTGGGCAGCAGCAGCGCGTGGCGATTGCCCGGGCGCTGGCGATGCGACCAGAGGTTATTTTATTCGATGAACCCACCTCAGCGCTTGACCCTGAACTGGTTGGCGAGGTGCTTAATACCATTCGCCAGTTGGCGCAGGAAAAACGCACCATGGTGATTGTGACGCATGAAATGAGCTTTGCGCGTGATGTGGCTGACCGGGCGATATTTATGGATCAAGGACGGATAGTGGAGCAGGGACCCGCTAAATCTTTATTTACGCATCCGCAACAGCCGCGAACCCGTCAGTTTCTCGAAAAATTCCTCATGCAATAAATAGTACAAGCAGCACTCACCGGCATTGTTTTATGGTGAGTGCTGTGCGCATAACTATTTATAAATATTGCTTTATTATTAATGCTTGATTCTGTTGCTTACTCTGGCGATTGAGTCACGCTCAAGTAATTTTTCATTTGTCCGATAATTTGCATATATAAAATACATTTATGTGTTAGCTTGTTTCATATGTTTGGATGATTATCAATCGCAGGGGCATTACCACTTAGTATGCAGGATCATGATTTCTTTACCTGGCGACGGAGCATGCTGTTACGCTTTCAGGAAATGGCGACGGCAGAGGATGTCTATAATGAGTTACAACAACAGACGCAGCATTTAGAGTTCGATTTCTACGCACTCTGTGTTCGTCATCCCGTACCCTTTACCCGTCCTAAAACGTCACTTCATACGACCTATCCCAAAGCATGGGTGGCGCATTATCAGTCCGAGAATTATTTTGCCATTGATCCGGTGCTGAAGCCTGAAAACTTCAGCCAGGGGCATTTACCCTGGGACGATAGCTTGTTTCGTGATGCGCAACCCCTGTGGGACGCCGCACGCAATCACGGTTTACGCAAAGGGATGACGCAATGTTTAATGTTGCCGAATCGGGCGTTGGGATTTTTATCAGTATCGCGAGCGAGTGTCCAAAATAGTCGTTTTGCGAATGATGAAGTGGAGCTCAGAATGCAGCTTCTGGTGCGGGAAAGCCTGTCGGTGCTGACGCGACTGGAAGATGACATGGTCATGGTGCCAGAGATGCGTTTTAGCAAGCGGGAAAAAGAAATATTGAAGTGGACCGCAGAGGGGAAAACGTCTTCGGAGATAGCGATAATACTGTCGATTTCTGAAAATACCGTTAACTTTCACCAGAAGAATATGCAAAAGAAATTCAATGCGCCAAACAAAACGCAGATAGCGTGTTACGCCGCTGCGACCGGGCTTATCTGAATAAATTATCGTTCTGAGTGTCAGACGCAAAACCGGCTGATAGCAATGCTGTCAGCCGGTTTCTTGTTACTGGCGGTAGGCCTGTTTAATTTGCTTAACAGTGCTGGAAAATACCGCAGCCTGTGATTGATCTTCAATCAGCGCGATCTGTTTTTCCATTTTAAGAATCACGCGTCCAGCATCGGCTTGACCCATTGCCTGCAGCATCAGTGTTAACAGGGCTTTCAGACAGGTGACTTCATTGGCCAGTTCCTGGTTATTCTCAGCAGTGGAAAAGTCAGGCGTACTCATTTATTTTCCTCGTTATGTTTCAATGAAAAAGTGCGATGTCAGATCTTAAGGCGGCGGAGTATACCATAAGCGAGGCTAAAAATATCAGTGGTTGTTTTTTGTGCAAGCTAAAGGGATGGACATTAAAATAAACAACATGTTGCAGTGCATATATTTTCTCCACTTGTTGTTTATTTCGAGTATTTTACTCGTTAATTATTGTTACAACTTTGGCTGCCTGTTTTGCATTCAGCGCAGGAATATGAATTTTTTGTCACTATTCTGAAACAGCTATGCAGATATAACCGTGGCAGCAGGCTATGAGGCCTGAAATTTTCCACCCGCCGTACAATCTAATTTCCAAAAACGAGAGCAAAATCGAAAGTCGGACGTTTTTTACATTTCAAAGTTGAGATAAAACCCGTTAACATAGGACCGATTAACTATCGGTAGCGTTATCCCTATTCTGGAGATATTCCTTTGATCAACGTTTTTCTTGTTGATGACCACGAACTGGTGCGCGCAGGGATACGACGCATTCTGGAAGATATAAAAGGCATAAAAGTTGTCGGCGAAGCGTGCTGCGGTGAAGATGCGGTGAAATGGTGCCGCTCAAATACCGTGGACGTTGTGCTGATGGATATGAATATGCCCGGTATTGGCGGTCTCGAAGCAACCCGCAAAATTGCGCGTTCAACGGCAGACATTAAAGTGATTATGCTGACGGTACATACCGAGAACCCGTTACCTGCAAAGGTCATGCAGGCAGGTGCCGCGGGGTATCTCAGCAAAGGAGCCGCCCCCCAGGAAGTTGTGAGTGCCATTCGTTCGGTTTATTCCGGGCAACGTTATATTGCCTCCGATATCGCTCAGCAGATGGCGCTCAGCCAGATTGAACCTGAGAAAACGGAAACCCCGTTTGCCAGTTTGTCTGAACGCGAGTTGCAGATTATGCTGATGATCACCAAAGGTCAGAAGGTCAATGAGATCTCAGAACAACTGAATCTTAGTCCTAAAACGGTGAACAGCTATCGCTATCGAATGTTCAGTAAATTAAACATTCACGGCGATGTCGAGTTGACTCACCTGGCAATTCGCCATGGCCTGTGTAATGCGGAGACATTAACAAGCCAGTGACCGATCAGTTTGATGCCAAAGCGTTCCTGAAGAGCGTAACCAGTCAGCCCGGCGTTTATCGTATGTATGATACCGCCGGGACGGTTATCTATGTCGGGAAAGCGAAAGACCTGAAAAAAAGGCTTTCCAGTTACTTCCGTACTAATCTCGCGTCGCGTAAGACCGAAGCGTTGGTCGCGCAAATCCAGCAGATTGATGTCACGGTGACACACACCGAAACCGAAGCGTTATTGCTTGAACACAACTACATCAAGCTGTATCAGCCGCGCTATAACGTATTGCTGCGCGATGATAAATCGTATCCTTTTATTTTCCTCAGCGGCGATACTCATCCACGCCTGGCGATGCATCGCGGGGCCAAGCATGCCAAAGGCGAGTACTTTGGACCGTTCCCCAACGGCTATGCCGTACGAGAAACGCTGGCGCTGCTGCAGAAAATTTTTCCCATCCGCCAGTGCGAAAACAGCGTGTATCGCAATCGCTCGCGACCTTGCCTGCAATATCAGATTGGCCGTTGCCTCGGTCCCTGTGTGGCGGGCCTGGTGAGTGAGGAAGAGTATGCACAGCAGGTCGAGTACGTCCGTTTATTCCTGTCCGGGAAAGACGATCAGGTATTAACCCAACTGATCGCCCGGATGGAAAAGGCCAGCCAAAATCTCGAATTTGAAGAGGCTGCGCGTATTCGTGACCAAATTCAGGCTGTACGTCGCGTCACCGAAAAACAGTTTGTCTCGAATTCCGGGGATGATCTGGACGTTATCGGGGTGGCGTTTGACGCTGGCATGGCTTGTGTGCACGTACTGTTCATTCGTCAGGGTAAAGTGTTGGGCAGTCGCAGCTATTTCCCGAAAGTACCGAATGGAACAGAACTCGGCGAGGTGGTGGAAACCTTTGTCGGGCAGTTTTATTTGCAGGGAAGTCAGATGCGTACCTTACCCGGCGAGATCCTGCTCGATTTTAATCTTAGCGATAAAACTCTGCTGGCGGATTCATTGTCTGAACTGGCCGGGCGGAAGATTAATGTTCAGACGAAACCGCGCGGAGATCGTGCGCGTTATCTGAAGCTGGCGCGTACCAACGCGGCAGTAGCGTTAACCACCAGGCTTTCTCAGCAGTCGACCATTTCTCAGCGACTGACGGCGCTGGCATCGGTATTGAAGTTACCCGCTGTAAAACGCATGGAATGTTTTGACATCAGCCATACGATGGGCGAGCAGACGGTCGCCTCCTGCGTGGTTTTTGATGCCAATGGCCCACTGCGCGCAGAGTATCGTCGTTACAACATCACCGGCATTACGCCGGGCGACGATTATGCGGCGATGAATCAGGTTCTGCGTCGGCGTTACGGTAAGGCGATAGAAGAAAGTAAGGTTCCGGACGTCATATTGATCGATGGCGGTAAAGGTCAGTTGGGACAGGCGAAAGCCGTTTTTGCTGAGCTGGATGTTCCCTGGGATAAACAGCACCCACTTTTGCTGGGGGTGGCGAAAGGGGCCGATCGTAAAGCGGGTCTGGAAACGCTATTCTTTGAGCCGGAAGGCGAGGGCTTTAGCCTGCCGCCGGATTCGCCCGCGTTGCATGTGATACAGCATATCCGCGATGAATCTCACGATCATGCGATTAGCGGACACAGGAAAAAACGTGCGAAGGTGAAAAGTACCAGCACGCTTGAGACCATTGAAGGCGTTGGGCCTAAGCGTCGGCAGATGTTGTTGAAATATATGGGCGGTTTGCAAGGTCTTCGTAACGCAAGTATTGAAGAAATTGCAAAAGTGCCGGGTATTTCGCAAGCTCTGGCAGAAAAGATCTTCTACTCGTTGAAACATTAGGCCCTCTGTAGCAACATAGGGGTAATTTCACTGACAACAGATAGTTATCCGTCATATGCAATTTAATATCCCTACGTTGCTCACGCTGTTTCGCGTCATCCTGATCCCATTCTTTGTATTGGCGTTTTATCTGCCATTCACCTGGGCTCCCTTTGTTTGTGCGCTGATCTTCTGTATTGCGGCGGTCACCGACTGGTTTGATGGCTATCTGGCGCGTCGCTGGAACCAAAGCACGCGTTTTGGCGCCTTCCTCGACCCCGTTGCTGATAAAGTGCTGGTGGCTATCGCGATGGTGCTGGTGACGGAGCACTATCACAGCTGGTGGGTGACGCTTCCTGCCGCCACGATGATCGCGCGTGAAATTATCATCTCTGCGCTACGTGAATGGATGGCAGAACTGGGTAAACGCAGCAGTGTGGCAGTGTCCTGGATCGGTAAAGTGAAAACCACTTCGCAGATGGCCGCATTGGCGTGGCTGCTGTGGCGTCCAAATATTTGGGTAGAGTATGCCGGAATCGCACTTTTCTTCGTCGCTGCGGTACTGACTTTGTGGTCAATGTTCCAGTATTTGAGCGCTGCATGGGGAGATTTGCTTGAACAGTGATCGTTTCGGCGCAAATTTCAGCAAACGATCGTCAGTGGTGAAAAATATCGTTGACTCATTGCGTCAGGTAAGTAGAATGCAACGCATCGAACGGCAGCACTGATTGCCAGACGATAACAAAATCAAGTGATTAACAAAGTTACTTGGTGATGCGGGAATAGCTCAGTTGGTAGAGCACGACCTTGCCAAGGTCGGGGTCGCGAGTTCGAGTCTCGTTTCCCGCTCCAAA
>NZ_JAOWDM010000090.1:202782-242793 GCF_030334645.1 Citrobacter sp. Cc139 | reverse complement strand
GATTTAAAATCCCTCGGCGTTCGCGCTGTGCGGGTTCAAGTCCCGCTCCGGGTACCATGGGAATAAAGCAATAAAATCAATGATAAGCAGTGTCGTGTAAACCACCTACGGGTGGTTTTTTTATGCCTGAAATCTGCTGTTTCATAATATCACTTCATAATATTTTATTGACCTCCAACGACCGGAACGACAGCAATTTTGCGATCATACCGCGCTGTTTGTTCCACATTTTTATGTCCGGAGATAGCCTGTTTCTCGTAAATATTCCCTTGCAGGTCTGAGATACCTTTCGCTTTCAGATCATGAAATGTGAAGTCAAAACTCAAATGTGGGTGTTTTATCCGCGCTTCTTCTTTGGCTTTTCTCCATCGGCTGTTGAAGCCATCCCTGGTGTATTTGTGTCCGGTAGGTTGATGAATAATATACAGGCTGCTCATCCCTTCGTTGAGGGGCAGTGCTTTAGCAAGTTCAATTGCTGCCTTCAACCGGTCGGACCATGCTTTAATCTGTGCTACTGCTGTTTTGCTTTGCTTAATCAGTATTCCTTCAGCCATAAGCTGGCTTTTCTTCATCTCAAGTACATCGTTTTGACGTGCGCAGCACAGATATGCCAGCTCCATAGCTACACGTACGACATCAGGAGATACGCCATATAAGGCGTTGTACTCTTCGTGCGTGATGTAGCGATCCCTGCCAGTCTCTTTAAATTGCTTAACGCCTTTTGTGGGATTGCCCTTGGCATAGCCGCGTTCGTAAGCCCAGCGATACACGCGTGACATAAATGCTTTTTCCCGGTTGGCCTGGGTGCGACTCTTCACGCCACGCTTATCGAGGTATTTACGCACGTGTTCAGGCTTGATGCTATCTGGTGGCATCTGCCCGAAAACATCGATTATCTTTTTGGAGTATTTGCGGTAATCCTTCTGTGTTTCAGCGGCCAGTTCAAAAAAATCTCCTGACTGGAAAAATTTTTCTATAAGTCCTGAAAGTGCTGATTCGTCCGGTCTGTCATTAATCAGCGCTTCCCAGGCAGTCCATACCTGCGCCTGTGTGCAGGCCTTATCACAGAGGCGGATGTTACCACCTCCCTTTGGATGATACTCATAGGCTGAACGTCCGAGGTAAACCCTCGGAGGCATCCAGGCATCTTCTTTGTTTTTGCGTGCGCGTGGCATTAGTCAAGAGCTCCAAAATTAGGCTGAGGTCCGTTAGCATCAACCGTTTTCTGTCGGTGTGAAAGCGGATCATTGAAATGTGCCCACGTTGTGCGAGGGCGTCCATCGCGCCTGGTTATAAAAAATATCCCGGCATCACGCAAGCTTTCGCATTGCTTTGACGGAATTTTATAACCGGTCAACTTTTCAATATCAGCGTCTGAAATGATATCATTTTCGACTTTCATACCCACCTCACACCACGTTCAGGCCACGGCAGTGGCACCACGTTTCGAACATTCGTTTAACCACTTCACGGCAGTAGAATCCTTCCTGATCCCGCGAGAGGTCGTAGCGGTTTCCGTACCGCTGACGCACCCAGATTTCAAACACCTTGTTCATTGCGCGCTGTCCTTACGATACCCGGCATCGAAAACACTGCTGGCTAAAGTGATTGCTTTATCAGCGGTAAGCGTTTCATCCGCCACGCAGAGCTCCCTTGCCATTTCTTCAATAGTTTTCTTCCGGTATTTGGTTTGCCATTCAGCGACGATTTCGTTACAAACATCGACGCATTCCATGCAAATGTTGACGCCGGGACCGACAATGAGCTTGTCTTCGCTTGTAATCTGCTTGCAGAAATTGCATACCGTTTTCGGGTCTGGTTCTCGCTGGGGCATCTGCTGCCATTTATACACATCGCTGTAAACACCCATCACTTCACCTCCACGCCGATCCCGGCAATGACACAAGCTCGCTCGATAGCTTCTTTCACCCAGCGCTTATAGGTTTCCGGATGGAATACTTCGCTTTTCCCGGTATCGCTCCAGAACGCCTTTGACGTGATATCTGGCAGGGAGATAGTCAGAGTTTTCTTCCCGATACCTCCAGAGCTTTCGCAAAAAGTTAATGCGTCGCGTAGTTCTTTAACGCACGCATAGTTTTCTGCTTTGTCTGGATCGCCGGTACGATGTTCCGCTTCTTGTCTGCACCATTTGATGACCTTCTCAGCAGCTTCATGGAGGCGCTGGCGCTGCCAGTCATATGTGTCAATCAACCCATTGGCACGGTCTCTGTTGCTTATCAATTCAGCTACATGGCATTCAGAATCAATCAGGTTGCTTTCCGCAGAAGACAGGGCTTGTTTTAGTCGCTCAATCTCAGTGGCCATGTAGTAACCGGTTTTGCTCCAGGTATCCACATCATCGCCGGTCATATCCGGTTCCATCGTCGCCATCAGAACGGCGTCGTGAAAGTCCTGGCTGCCACTGGTAATCGCAACCGCGTAGGTGTCACTGTTTTCGCGCTTATGGATAAGCACGACAGGGTTAGTGATTTTGCTCATTTCGCCGTCTCCCGCTCAGCTTCGATGATGGCATCTACAGCCATCACCAGAGTTCTGGCTAGGTCGTCGTAATCCTGCCAGGCATCATTGCTAAAAAAATTCGTGAGCATTACCGGCGCTATCTGCACAACGAGGTGCTGGCGGTAAGTCATGCCACGGGGAGTATCGATGCGCGGGCATGGATAGGCTGGTTGCTGGCCTTTGCTCATCGTTTCACCTCACGCTGAATTGTCTTGTAGGCTCGCAACATATCGCGAGATTTTCCGGACAAAACCGTCTTCATGAAGAACATTCCACTACGGTTTGCAACTATTCCTGGTGTGCAGAGCAGCGTGGCGTCTACCACGCGGTTATGTTTACGGAACTCAAACACAGTGCTGGTGATCACGATGTTCGCTACGGCGCCATAGTCCTGATATTCGATTTTCATACCAGATGCTCCTCAATAATTTTGAAAGCATCATCACGGCATGGCATCACGACGAACTCAGGATTACCGTATGCAGTGTTGATCACTGGATCGAACTGAATGCGAACCGCTCCAGCCTCACCGGAAGGGCGTAACTGGATGGGAATAAACTTCCGCTCGCGACCAAACATCTTTTCCGGATAACTGAGGTATTCAGCCTGGATAACCGGATTGATACTGAAATCCACTTTTTTCGGGATGACGCGTTCCATATCAGGAAAGCGACCATCAACAAGTTTGATGCCGGTGATCGAAATCCGGCGTTCGAATGCGTCGCGGTGAATGGCAAACGCTTCTTTGTTAAATACCAGTTCAGTGGTTTCCGCTTTCGCCGGAACCGGCCCTTCAAACTGGACGATGATGTTTTTCTTCGTCCGGATGCCGTGCTCCATGCGCAGGGCTACATGCCCGTTAGTCGACTCGATATATTTCGGAGTGATGTGCACACCATTCAGGTAGTAACGGACATCATTTTTTGCTGCGCATACCAGAGCTGCGCGAATGAGTTTCGACTGGATGATCATGCTTCCACCTCCACGAAGATCTCTTTCGGATCCTTACGCAGAACGAAGCCACCAAATTCAGGATGCTGCCAGCGCTTGCGTTTACCGCTTGGGCGAACGGATTCTTCCAGCAGCACCTGAAATGCGTGAATGAACGATTCACGATGTACGCACAGCCCACGAACTCCCGGCAACTGTCTGGAGGGCAGGTTTGCGAACTGAACAAGACGACGGCACGAAGGATCGGACAGACTGGTTTCCCATGACACTTTGTGTACCGGAACGAATTCGGCATCGGTATTCACGAATTCAGTCGAACTAATGCGCCGTTGTGGTAGAGAGGAAGATACAGGCGAAGCTGCAACCAGGTTGGCGCCACTCACTTCCATTACTGCTTTCATCGTCGCTGACGCGGTTGCTTCGGCCACAACGCGGGCCAGTGAAAGAATGTCATGGTTCATGCTGATTTCCTGCTGGTGTGATTTAGCTACTGGAACTTCTTTGCTGTATGTGCCTGTGGTCATGATGGCAGGGAGTACATCCTCACAAACCCAGTCCTGCACACGTTCAGCAGATGGAAGCTGACTGCGCAGGATAAGCCGGAACAAATCAGCCTGGCCCGCCAGCTGAGTACCGCGCGGTTTTTCACCAAAACCCAATTCTAACGATTCGTTATAATCAAGTTTAATCAACGCCTTGCAGTGGTCTTTCAGGGCTTTTGCCGGGTTCGTATAACCGAGGGATTTAGCCAGTTCTACAGCGTCAAATGCTGGCCTTCCCTCATAAAGAATTCCGCTCATCGAAAAATTGAGTTCCTCTGAGCTGAAGTTCATTAGTTGGTTATTCATCGTTATTTCCCTCAGTGTAAAATGTGTTGAACGGGTGTTACTTCCCCAGCGCGAACGCGAGTGGCAAGATCCGTAAAGATGTCGTCTAAAAACTCTGCAAACCACGAATGACCATCTTCTTTCATGCGCTGATCGTTGGCGGAGTAGAACTTGAATACAGCCAGATATCTTTCCTGTGGTTTTTGCTCGATCAGTGCGCCTTCTACGTGTTCAATAAGCAGGTTCTCGATAAGCCCCCGCGTTAAGCCAAAAACAAACTCACCGGTTTTAAACTGATACTCACCATCTCGGAGGCCCCAGCGTTTTTCACATTCAATCAGGTAAAGCAGGGCAACAGTTCCGCGCATGGAGTGACAAACGGTTTCAGCCCATTCATGCTGTTCTTCAGTTGTCAGCGTACCTTTGCCGTAACGATTTTCATCGAGCATCCACGCGGGGATGTGCGTACCGGACTGCTCCTGCATTTCTTTCAGTCGGGCAACTAGCTGCTTTACGTTGTCGTTTTTGTTGGTACTCATCGTTTTAATTCTCCGTTATATGTTTCATGACTCATTACTTCCCAATTGCGGCCATTGTCTTTCGATAGCATCCGCCAGCGCGGATTAACCTTCAGACTGAGAAATCCGGTGCGTCGCATACGTCGTGCATATACTCGCCTCCGTCGGTATCGCAGCAGGACCTGCATCGCCTGCAGGTGTACGCGTTCAGGTATTCGAATTGCTGTCAGTGCCACCAGTTAGCTCCTGTATACGTAACCCGGCTTCGCGGGCCATTTCGATAAAAGTGTCCAGTGCGCAAATATGTTCGTCGTCGAGCAGCCGGCGGTCGCATGTCACACGCCCTTTTTCGATGTAAAGAACCACGCGCCCGGTGAAATCCGGAAGCACATGCAGATCCACGTTGAGGACTGGGGGGGGATCTGCATTCCGTGCATAATTGTTTGTTGTGAGGCCATCAGTTAATTCCTCCACATACGTATTTCTCTTTCGCGTGTTTAATTAATTCCGCAAAAATCTCGTCAACAATCATCTTTCCTGTTTCGGTCAGATATTCGGTGTGTCCATTGATATCGACGCTTTTCATATACGTCTGGCGAAGAAATGTTTCCGCTTCTGTGTTGAATTCAGTCCGAGCCTGTTTTTCGAAGCGCAGCAAAAGTTTCATCATTGATTCTTCGTTAATCTCGATAACCTGAATATTGTTATCGGGCATATTTACGGATAGGCAATAACCTCCTGTCTTACGCTTCATTCGATTTAATGTCGCAATAGCAATGCGGCGGCGATAAATTTCAATGGTGTTGTTTTTCATTGTCACTACCGCCCGTAAGCCTTGCGCAGAAAAAGGTTTGCAATATGCAGATAACTATTTCCATAAGAGGCGAAAAGTTTTGCTGTTTTGTGTGCTGCTTTATCTTTCAGAAACGTCATTATTGCCCCCCCTTTGAGGTGTTCTCCATGGTCATTTTGGTCATGAAGCAAAGCTCATTAAGTAATGAAGTGAATCTTCCTGCTACCTTCACATCAGTGCGTGTGATTGCTGGCATAAGTAACTGGGTAAACTCTGCACGCAGCTCATGCGCATATTTATTGGCACACTCTGCTGTTTTGTGGGCTTTGTTTATGTAAAGAATCTCGTCATCCTGATTAGCTGGATGGACCTTGTTATTCATGACTTCACTTCTGACGATAATATTCATTTGCATTTCCTCAGGGTGAGTGATGCCACACCATTTAAGGCGTTAATTATTTATTTGTTAATTACGAGTTTATTTTTTCAGCTTTCTTGCTGATTACTTCTTGTAGCTCGTCGAGCTTTTCAAAAACGATAGTCAGAGTTCCTATTGCAGATAATTCCTGCGGAATGCAGTCCATCGCATTACAAACCGCCATTTTGCAGTTTCCGGCTTCTGTAGCCCAGTTGTTAAGCACGCCAGATGTTAATCTCTTGCTTGCCCCTGCGGATGAATTATTGGCGCTGGCGTTCCGGGTAATGCTTTCCGGGGGTAGCATGGTGACGTATTCATTAACACCATCCAGAGTTTTCTGCATTGAACGAATAAGGCATGCAATTGCGTTATCGGCTTCTGGCGGAAGCTCGTAGTTACGATAAATAACCTCAAGTAACGAGGTGTTTTCCACAATATCAGCTGCGACACTTTCGAGTATTTCGATGGGAGTTTTCATTTTCTATTCTCCATTGCGTAATCATGAGCAGCCTCGGCGTATTGCTTTGCTAAGCAAAAAATACAATCACCAAGATCCGATTTTTCTTCTATATCGATAACCGAAATAATTAATCCAGTTTCAATCATCGCGGCTATCTGACGAAAAGCGGTTTCCGGTTCGAGGGTGAGGCCTTTGAAGGTTTTCATTTATTTATTCTCCGGCCAATCACAACCAAGTTCGTGGTTCATAACAGAAAGGTTTGCTTTTAACTGGTCGATACAAATTTTTATAAGTGCCGCTGGTCTATATTCAACATCTTTATCAGATTCTACGTATTCAAGCGCGTTGATTACGCGATCAATATTCTTAGCAATATTGTGGATGGTACCGTTCTCGGAAAACATTTGTTCTGCATTCATTTCATTGGCTCCGTTGCCTGTTGATGAAGTAAATTTAGCAAAATGGTAAATCTAGTGCAATCGATAAATGCTAAATTATTTACTTTTTATGTTTATGTATTTGATAAACAAGATGATTAATTTAACTTCATTATGTAGTAGGCGTAAAAAAACCGACCATCGGGTCGGTTGGGGCGGAGTAGGGATAGGTCTTATAAAGTTGGCATTTCATCATTGTCAACATAACGAGTATGCTTAACAATAGCCGAAACAAAATGCATTTTCTCGATGCTATCGGGACTCAGGGTGATAGGTCTATGATCACTATTTACGCTTGAGAACTGATAATCGCCATCGCGAGTTTTACTCATGATTTTGATCATGTTATGCCCATCCTTTGTTCGGACAAAAACTTCATCACCTGTATGAACCTGGGTGTTTGGCTCTATGACGACATACTCTCCAGACTGTATACGAGGCCACATACTGTCTCCCTTTACTTTCAGCCCATAGGCATCCCTATCCGCGCTGTATATTTGTAACCATCCAGCGTGGATTTCTAGCATATCGATCATTCCGTCAATTCCAAGAATCGCTTCCCCTACAACTGGCACCGCTCCTAGTCTGACTGTTCCGACATACTCCAACTCATTTTTAATTCCGTCAGGAGCATTGCGCGGGCTATCCAGCCAACCAAATGGGCGCCCCATGGCCTGTTCAATTTTTCGGGCCATTTTGTCGCCTATGTTCCGACTGTTATTTTCGCCAAGCAATTGACTCAACTGAGCAGGACTTATCCCGCATAGCTCTGCGAAAGCTGCTTTTGTCGTATGAGTGTCGCGTTTTAGGAACTCAACGATGAGCCGCTCAAGGTTTGATTTACGTATGCTTTTTATGTCCATGTCAAAATAATCTCATTATTTAGCAATGTGGTAAATACACAAACTGCTAAATGATTATTGCATTTAATTTAGCAAAAAGCTAAAGTTCGTTCATTGCAAAGGAGACCGTAATGAACAACCAATTACTTGCTTGGCGTAAGTCCTCAACAAAAGAACAGTGGGCTGATCTTGCTAAAAAATCAGGCACATCTTCGGGATATCTAAATCTCATTGCCTATGGCTATCGCAATGCCTCTCCTCGCCTGGCCTTGGCGATCGAAAGCGCATCAAAGTCATTCGTGGATAAGCCCGTTATCACAAAAGAACAGTTGGTTTTCAAGAGCGGAACTGAGGTGTGACATGTCACACGCGAACACATCACCAGATCCGATTAAGTCACTCGATATCGATTATCGCGATCCGCGAGGTGTTGTTGTACATGTCACTGGATGGAATCGGGAAAAACAGCAGGTCTATTTCACCAGACAGGGGTATTCGCATGAATGTATGCAGCCCGTTTGGAAGTTTCAACAGTATTTTCAGAGGGTGGCGGAATGAGTCAATTTTTGCAGCTCGTTGATCGTCCAATAGCCTTTCAGCGGTCATTCGTCCGTCTTGGTGTGGGTATTACCGGCGCATTGTTCCTATCGCAAATTGTGTACTGGCAAAACCGCATGGATGGCCAATGGTTCTACAAGACACAGGCAGACCTTGAAGAGGAAACCGGACTGACTCGTTACGAGCAGGAAGGCGCCCGTAAAAAACTGGTTTCCTGCGGCGTTCTGGAAGAAGCAAAACGAGGAATTCCGGCAAAGCTTTACTTTCGAGTTAACCAGTTGCGCTTGGAAGAATTATTACTCGGAAAAGTTCAGCAAGCAGGTGTGGGGAAAACCCACGAGCAAGGATGCGGAAATTCCGCAAACAGTGATGTGGAAAACCAGCAAGCAGGTGTGGGGAAAACCCACGAGCAGTTACGTGGAAATTCCGCATCCATTCATACAGTAGATTACCAGGAGACTACACAGGAGATTACTACAGAGAATAAATCTCTTGGTGCATCGGCTGCCGCCGACACACCGGAACAGAAAAATAAACATGATTATTCTCCTGCATTCGAAGAGGTCTGGAGCGCTTACCCGAAGCGTCGTGGTGGAAATTCCAAACAGGCTGCATGGAAAGCATGGAACGCCAGATTGAAACAGGGTGTCAAGCCAGAAGCGATGCTGGAGGGGGTTACACGCTACGCGGTATTTATGGCCACCGAAAACAAGATCGGAACTGAGTTCGTCAAACAGGCTTCAACTTTCTTTGGCCCAGATCGCCACTTTGAGGATGAGTGGGCTATTGCAGTGAAGCCACCCGAACAGCAGCAAAGCAGTAGCAGTCAGTCGTGGTACGCAAAGCCAAACGATGGTTCTGCCGAGGTCTTTATTAACCAGGCCGCAATTGACCGCATGAAACGTGGAGCTAACCGCCCATGAAAACAACCCTCAAGCGTGTACTGGTTGCTGGTTATAACTGTGGCTTTCTGCGCGAGGGATTCGTGACGTGGTGCTTTATCAAATTTGATTTACGGAGTGTCTGATGACCCCTGCTGAACTATCAGAAAAACTATGGGATAACGCCGATCGCGTCGCTAAATTTCTCCTTCCGAAAGGACATCTGGAGGGGAAAGAGTGGTGTGCTGGCAATACGAATGGCGACTCAGGCAAAAGCCTCAAGGTCAATATCGGCGGTAAAAAGTCATGGGCTGACTTTGCCAGCGGTGACAGCGGTGACCTGCTGGATCTCTGGGTTCTGGTGCGTAACTGTCAGTTGCATGACGCCATGCGAGAAGCGAAAGAGTTTCTTGGCCTGAAAGACGACGACCATCACTTCGAAGCGAAGAAAAAAACGTTCTCTCGCCCGACGAAGAAGGGCGTTAAATCGGCCAGCAAATGCTACGACTACCTTGCTTCGCGTGGCATTACCCGTGAAACAGCCGATCGTTTTAAAGTGACAGACGCGGTGGTCTGGTACCACGAAGAAAACCGCGAGGTGCCTGCCGTGGCATTCCCGTACATTCGGAACGGAGAACTGCTGCAGGTAAAACGTATTGGTACCGAGCGGCCAAACGGCAAAAAGCTGATCATGGCTGAATCTGATTGTGAACCATGTCTGTTTGGCTGGCAGGCCCTGGATAAAAACACCAGGCTGGTAGTGCTATGCGAGGGTGAGATTGACTGCATGACCTTCACGCAGCTCGGTTATGATGCCCTGTCTGTTCCGTTTGGCGGCGGTAAGGGTGCCAAACAGCAGTGGATTGAATACGAGTTCCACAATCTCGATCGCTTCCAGGAGATTTGGCTGTGCCTGGACAATGATGACGTAGGTCGTGAAGCTGCAAAAGAAATCGCCAGACGCCTTGGAGAGCACCGTTGTCGCATGGTTGAACTTCCGCACAAAGATATCAACGATTGCCTGATGAACGGTATGGACAGCGAATCCATTCTGGAATACATGGAGCGAGCTAAATTCTTCGATCCCGATGAGCTTTGCTCTGCAGGGGATTTACTTCAGGAAACTATCGAGGCATTCGAACATCGGGATACCGGCCTGTTTACAAGCCCATGGACTTCGCTGAACAACAACTTTAAGTTCCGTGCCGGCGAGCTGACCCTTGTCAATGGCGTTAATGGGCATGGCAAAACAGAGTTCGTTGGACATATTGCGATTGATGCGATGAGTCAGGGCGTCAGGACCTGTATAGCCTCTCTGGAGCTTAAACCAGGCAAAATGCTTGCCCGTCTCACGCGGCAAACCATCTGTACTTCCTCACCGAAGCGTGAAGAAATCATTATGACCAACGAATGGTTTTCTGACCGACTTTGGGTATTCAAGCTCACCGGAACGGCCAAAGCAGACCGGCTTCTTGAGATTTTTGCCTATGCCCGGCGACGTTATGGCATTGAGCTTTTCGTCATAGATAACTTGGCTAAATGTGGGTTAGATGAAGAAGACTACACAGGGCAGAAGGACTTCATCGATACGTTGTGCGACTTTAAGAACGAGCATAACTGTCACGTCCTGCTGGTTACCCATGCCAGAAAAACAAACGACTCCGCTCCAACCGGAAAGATGGACGTAAAGGGCACCGGTGCTTTAACGGATATGCCCGACAACGTGATGGCCGTCTGGCGTAACATTCCACGCGAGCTGGCGCAGAGAAAAGCGGATCGTATGGGGTATGAGAGCCTCGACAAAGACGAACAAGCCGCGATCAATCTTCCCGCCTCAATGATTCGTTTGTTGAAGCAACGAGAAGGTGAAGGATGGATCGGCGATATCGGAGCTAACTTTGACTCTCGCTCTCACCAGTTCCTGGAAGGCGAGAAAAAACCATTTAACTACTTGGTCGGTAAGCCGCAAAGCGAGCTTGATCTCGAGTGGGAAGCCACCAACGTAACGAGGGTTTGATATATGGAACTGGAAGCATCACTCAAACATTTCAGCCCTCAGGGAATGCATATCAGCGACGACGTGAAAGGAACCTCTCCGGATCGTATCACCGGCACCGATGTTATGGCTGCTATTGGTACCACCAGCAGCCGGGCGCGATTCGGTCTGGCTGCTTTCTTCGGTAAAGCGGGGATCAGCAAGACGGATGAACAACTGGCGGCGCAGGCGCTGGCGCAGTTTGCTATCAAAAACGCCCCAAAGAATGTCCGCAAAGCCGCTGGTGATGCTCTTGGAGCATGTATGCTGACGCTGGCGCAGTTTGCCTTTGCTGAGTATTCCCGTTCTGCTGCAACCAGCGTGACATGTCACTGTTGCAGCGGTAGCGGACTTATTGAGGTGAGTGAGGACGTGGTTAAGTATCCAGGACTCTACAACATCGATGGTGACGAGATTGTTACGCCAAAAATAGAACGTGAACAGGTTAAGCGTCTTTGCACCGCCTGTAACGGTAAAGGTGAGCTGCTGGCCCGATGCCGTTGCGGCGGCAAAGGTGAGGTGCTCGACCGCAAAGCCACAGGCGAGCGTGGCGCGCCGGTGTTTAAAACCTGCGAGCGCTGCAGCGGAAACGGATTTTCTGGGGTGCCGTCTACTGCAGCCTATAAAGCGATACTGAAGCGAGTCCCGGATCTGCACGTCAGAACATGGACCCGTAACTGGAAACCGTTTCTGGAGGTGCTTGTCAATGTCTGCCACAGGGAAGAACAAAAAGCAGACTCGGCGTTTCAGGACGCAACGAGCTTTCGTGACGATGTGAGCAAAATTTAGCATATTAGCGACTTTAAGCTTGATTTTGTCCGAACTTGTCGTGTATGCTTCAAATCGTAGGTTATTGCGCCTGCACGAAATCAAACCCGCCTCCGAGCGGGTTTTTTTATGGACGTAACAGGAAAGAGCATTGGGCTTATGGGCGTTCTACGTCGAGGGCCACCCTTCGGGGGAAAGAGTGACGATAACCCGTCACAGTAGGCTCAGTGCTCTCTCCGTTACGGTTAATTGCAGTCCTCAGAGACAAGCCGAAGATAAGCATCGGCAACCGTAACCAATTACTCCCGAACCAGGTCAACACGAATGAATACATTCATCATTTGTGCATCCGGCCCGTCTCTCAATAAATCAGATTGCGAACTGATCTCCGGATCGGGGCTGCCGGTTATTGCTGTTAACTCCACCTGGCGAGCCGTGCCTGATTGTGAATACATTTACGCTGGTGATCTGTGCTGGTGGGATGCAAACATCAATGTTCTGCCGTCTTCAGCCTCTCGCTGGACCTGTAATTATCGGGCTCATAAACGCTATGGGCTAAACCTGTTTGATACAGACACCCGGTGGGCCTTTAACTCCGGGCAACGCTCGATTCTGTTTGCTGCCAGTCTGGGGGCGAAAAACATAATCCTGTTAGGGTTTGACTGCTCCATTAATGGCGGCAGTCACTGGCATGGTGATCACGTCGGGCTGGATAACCCTACAGCAGAGAACGTTACGCGATGGCGCGGGGAGTTTGCCAATACCGCCAGAGCGCTGGCTGGTGAGGTTAATATTATCAACAGTAGCCGCCAGACAGCGCTTAAGTGCTTTCGGCGTATCGACCTCAATGAGGCTTTACGCGGTTTGATGTGAGTTCCTCACATCGACTATTTCCTCGGAATTAAATTTCCCATTCCATCACAAACAGCGCCATCCGAACTATCGGAGGTGAGGCCTATGAAAATGCCATACAAACAAGATTTCATCGCTGCGCTACTTGCCGCCAAGGAGCAGGGTATTGGTGCAATGCTGGCTTTCATCATGGCGTACCTGCGCGGTCGCTATAACGGCGGTGCAGTAACAAAAACGCTAATTGACGCACTGATGTGCGCGATGATTGCCTGGTTCGTTCGCGACCTTCTGGACTTTATCGGGCTTAGCAGCAATCTCGCTTACATAGCCAGCGTCTTTATTGGATACATCGGCACCGATTCGATCGGCAATCTGATTAAAAAATTCGCAACCAAAAAGGTGGGGGTTAACGATGCAAACCAGTCCTGAAGGCATTGCACTGATAAAAAAATACGAAGGTTGTCGATTGACTGCCTATCCAGACCCAGGGACAGGTGGTGCGCCGTGGACGATTGGCTATGGCTGGACTCATCCGGTAGACGGCAAACCCGTAAGCCCGGGAATGACGATTGACCAGGCCACTGCTGATCGTCTGCTAAAAATAGGACTGGTGAGTTATGAAAACGACGTGCTGAAGTTAGTCAGGGTGAAACTGACGCAAGGCCAGTTTGATGCGCTGGTATCGTTCGCTTACAACGTTGGCTCGCGTGCTCTTTCAACATCCACGTTGCTGAAGAGGTTGAACGGTGGCGATATCAAAGGTGCTGCTGATGAGTTCCTGCGCTGGAACAAGGCGGGCGGGAAGGTTATGCCGGGGCTCACGAATCGCCGCAAGGCTGAGCGTGATGTGTTCCTGTCATGAGAGGCATCCTTGAAAGATACTGGAAGCTGCCGGCGCTGATGGCGATAGTTATCGTTGTCGCCGTGCTGTGTGTCCTGCTGGCAAACAGCCGCTCTTACGTCGCTACGCTGAAGAGTGATAATGACGTTCTGCGAAGTGATAACACCCTTCAGGGGACGGTTATCGCTGCACAGGCTTTCAACTTCAACCGGTTTAACCAGGTTGCCGAAAACGCCAGCCGACTAAACTCGCTGATTGATGCGAGCTCCGATAAAACCGTTATCGAGTATCGGGAGATCCTCCGCCGTGAAAAAACCTGTGATCTGCCTGTTCCTGCTGATGTCGCTGGTGGGCTGCTCAGCTACGCGAACAGTTTACGTGCCAGCGCAATGCACACCGATTCCGGGAACGCTGACGCAACCGGTGATAGCACCACTACCACCAGCGCGCTGACTTATTGCCAGGCTGTTCTCTGGATCAAGCCGCTGCTGGCCACTATAGAAAAAGCGAATAACCAGCTGGCTGGAGTTCGTGAAATTGAAAGTAGCAGAAAAGAGTCACAATTGGAGAATTTAGGCAGCTCATCGCATTGAAATTTAAAATTAGTCACCAATATAAGAAGTACCATGATAGGCATGGTTTATATGGAGATTAAACATGTTTGAGAATTACGTTTACGCTACAAAAGAAGAGCGCAACCGTGGTGAGATTGTTAAAGCAGCATTAGAAATTATCAAAGCGTCAGTATCAGCTTCTTCCAGTTACACAGGAAGGGACAAGCTTGAAAAGGACATCAAGTTTGCTGTAGCAAATATTGAGTCACTGGCAGACGCTATTGAAAATGCGATGAAAGACAAGTGAGTACAACCGCCTTCGGGCGGTTTTTTATTGCCATCATAATGGGTAGACCCATCATAATGGCGTAGAATTCATCAGAGGTAATCTGTATGGCATCGCTTAAACTATCCCTAGATGCCAATGGACAATCAAAATATTACGTCCACTGGAAGGATGATAAATCCGGTCATGGGCGCCGCCGCATCTTTAAGAATATTGATGATGCCGCACATCTTTTCTGGCAAAAACAGAATATCGAGCTGGATTGTCGAACCGCCAGCTGGACCGGAATAGACCATTCCTGGACTTTCCGAAAGTTAATTCTGTTTTATCTGGGGTATCAGGCCGGCAAGCTGGAAAAAAATATCATACGGCTGTCGTCATATACGAAATGCCGTCACGATCTTCTCGCTGTAGACGGGCCGATACTGGAAAAAAATATTCTCCATATTAGCCATCGCGATATCGTTGATTCGGTTCGCACCGGCTGCCATCGCTGGATTCGTTCGGCTTTCTTCCTGCTGGTGGAAAAGCGGCTCATCACTTTTAACCCTGTTGACCGTCCCGCGCGCCGGAAGCGTCGGCCCATCACCATACCACCATCATCATCGGTCAGGGAGTTACTGAATAACGCGCCAGTTCGTGAGCGTATCGCGTGCTGGCTCGGGATTTGTGGCCTGCGCATCGGTGAGGCTTTGGCGGTTACTTATAACGACGTGTCAGCCGACTGGATCGACATCCGGGGGCATGTTGTTGACGGCGTTATACATGAGGGGCTGAAAAGAGGAGTGGAGCGCCGGGTACGGATGCCGCGTGAGCTTTTCGCGTTGCTGGATAAAAATAAGCTTGGTTCCTCTGAGCCTCTTATCTGCAATCAGTTTACCGGCGCATGCCTCGCTACCAGCTACGGCACTCAGGGAGTTCTCGTCAGAACCCTGAACGACTATGGCATTAAGCGATTCCATCATCTTCGCCACTTTGCTGTATCTCGCCTGGCAAACAAAGGCGTCGATATTCTGAAGGTTTCCCGACTTATTGGGCATTCGAACATCAAAACCACAATGGACGTTTACGGTCACCTTTTCGGTGAAGTGGTGGAGATGGATTTGGACGACTGAGTTATCCACATAGTGGAAATATTAGGGCGATCCACTATCTCCCCATTCTGCGCGGCCTCCGGGCATCAAATCGCAGTTTTCCCGAAAAAAAGGATATGCCGCATTTTTACCCCCTCTGATATGCCGCACTTGGCACCAGAGAGGACGCGGTCTGCAAGCCAGAATTTGCCGCGTGATACGCCGCACCCGGATCGGCAAAATTGGATTTTGAACAAAAAATAATCACATTGACTTAGGCGGAAGTATGGCTCCTAAAAAAAGCTTCAGAAAAGCCTACGTCGGTATCGTTATGGACATGGCATTAGCCCGTAGCAAAATCAGCAATCGGATGGTTGCTCAGCGCTTAGGTGTGGACGAGACGACGATCCGTCGCTGGCGTAAAGAGAATATCGAGTTTGAGCGCGCTTTCACTGAGGCTCGCGAAGCTCTCAGAGAGAAAATAAACCGCGTCGCCGGTAAGAGCCTGGACGTTCGTAAACGGAAGGTTGTCACCACATCGCCGGATGGTGTGAAAACCACGATTGAAGATGTGCTGCCCACGCACAACGATATTGCTGTTTTTTCAAAAGTGCTCGGTCTTGGTACCAGCGTCTATAGCGAGGAAGAACGTCAGCGTGATGTGCTTCGCGAGGTGATGAAACACAAGGTGGCCGGGAAATACTCCGCGCTGGAGGCGGCGCAGCTACTTGAGGCTGAGGGGATTAAGGTTCCGCCTACTCTGCTTATGGAGCTGGGAGCACCGAAAATTTTCGAATCGTTCACCAATATGGACGAGGCTGCCAAAGCCGAAGCGGCGAACCTGACCCCGCAGGAAGCGGCAGATATCTACAAAAAATACATGGGCTGAAAAATGCAAAAACAGGCGTTTCGAACTAAAAAAACGCTATGCACTTTTTGACCCGTTTTATGCACGTTTTATTCATCCCGATTTGACCACTTTTCTGTTCAAAACAGAGGCTTCACGCCGTTTGCGTGATGGGTGCTGTTGCGCCAGTGCGGGTAACGACCATTATGTTAAATCGGGGCGTTTTTGAGGAATTTTTCTGTGCCGATCCCGTTCCCCTTTGACTTCCGCAAACCGGACTATACCGCCGTGTTTGAGTGGAGAATGGAGAGGCTGGAGCGGATCAGGAAAGCGCCTGAAATGCTTCCGGCACTCCGTGAGTTTTACCGCACTAACCCGGCCCAGTTCATCATCGACTGGGGCATGACGACAGACCCGCGTAACCTCGATTATGGCCTGCCTGCGACTATCCCGTTTTTGCTGTTCCCCCGCCAGGAGGAATGGATTAACTGGATCATGGACAGGCGCGCCAGTCTTGAGCATGGACTGACAGAAAAAAGCCGCGAAATGGGGCTGAGCTGGACCTCTATCGGTCTGGCCTGTTCGCTTTGCCTGTTCAACAAAGAAATGGTGATCGGGTTCGGTTCCCGTAAAGAGGAATATGTCGACAGTACCGGCGACCCGAAAGCACTGTTCTGGAAAGCGCGTAAGTTTGTCGAGCTGCTGCCGGTAGAGTTTCGCGGTTCATGGAGTGACAAAAAACATGCGCCTTACATGCGCGTGGAGTTCCCGGAAACGGGCGCGGTCATTAAGGGAGAGGCTGGCGATAACATTGGCCGTGGTGACCGTACCACGCTTTATTTCGTGGATGAATCGGCATTCCTTAAACGGC
Organism: Citrobacter sp. Cc139; assembly: GCF_030334645.1. Lineage (NCBI taxonomy): Bacteria > Pseudomonadati > Pseudomonadota > Gammaproteobacteria > Enterobacterales > Enterobacteriaceae > Citrobacter > Citrobacter sp. Cc139. The sequence continues at coordinate 225,461 of NZ_JAOWDM010000090.1, read as the reverse complement.
CATTACTCATCGACGCTGCGCTCTCTCAGACAACCCGCTGCCGTATAGACCTCTCATCCGTCAACGGCATGAATAACCCTTTTGCCCGTAAGCGCCACAGCGGAAATATCCCGGTGTTTACGTTCCACTGGCGCAGCGACCCGCGCAAGGATGATGAGTGGTACCGCAACGAATGTCTGAAAATTGATGATCCAATTATCGTTGCTCAGGAACTGGACCTGAACTACAGCGCATCCACGGAGGGGATTCTCATTCCTTCTGAATGGGTGCAGGCTGCCGTCGACGCGCATATCAAACTGGGTATTCAGCCCAGCGGCCAGCGCCTCGGCGCAATGGATATCGCAGACGAAGGGAAAGACAAAAACGGCTTTTCCTGCCGCTATGGCTTTCTTCTGCAGAACGTTCACGAATGGTCTGGCATCGGAAGCGACATCTACGCCTCTGTCGTTAAATCGTTTGGGTATTGTGACGATTACGGCCTGGATGAGTTCCGTTTCGATGAGGACGGTCTGGGCGCCGGTGCGCGTGGAGATGCTCGCGTGATAAACGAGCTCAGGCAGGCTGAAGGCCGGGGAACAATCACAGCTACGCCATTCCGTGGTAGCGGTAGCGTATTCGATCCTGAAGATGAAGCCGTTCCAGGCGATAACGGTAAAGCGGCACGCCTGAATAAAGACTTCTTCGCGAACGCGAAAGCACAGAGCTGGTGGCATCTTCGCAAGCTGTTTCGTAACACCTTCCGTGCGCTGAACGGGATGGAATACAACCCCGACGAAATCATTTCGATAAGCAGCGAGATAGAAAATATTGACCGCCTGCTGATGGAGCTTTCACAGCCTACGTGGTCGAAAAACGCCGTGGGTAAAATCCTCGTGGATAAACAGCCGGAAGGTACAAAATCTCCGAACCTCGCCGACGCCGTGATGATTAACTACGCGCCGATGGATTCCTCTCTTGATAATTGGGCCAAACTGGCCGGAGCGTGACATGTCCCGTAAGAAACGCCAGAACGGCGCACAAAAGCCCGTTGCGACAGCTGACGGGTACAACAATTTCACGGCCAAACTTGGTAGCGACACCAGAAACATACAGACGGGCGGAATGTACATGCCCGGGTACATCAGCCGTAACAGGGTGATGCTGGAGTTTGCGTATCGTTCATCGTTCCTCGTGGGGGCCGGTGTGGATGCTATGGCCGATGATATGACCCGCAAGGGCATTAACATCAGCTCAAAGCTGAAACCCGGCCAAAAGGGCAAACTCGAAACCTTCTGGGATGAGCTCGCTATATGGGATGGGCTTAACGATAACCTCAAATGGTCACGATTGTACGGTGGCGCGGTGCTGGTGGTTCTGCTTGAAGGGCAGGATATGTCCTCCCCGCTAAAACTGGATCGTATCAAAGAGGGGCAGTTTAAGGGCGTGATGAGCCTTGACCGCTGGATGGTTAACCCGAGTTATTACGATCTCGTTACCGATTACGGTCCCGATTTTGGGAAACCGAAATATTACAAGGTAATCACGAACCAGCAGGGGATTCCCCCCTGGAAGATCCACCATAGCCGCGTTATCCGCATGGAGGGCGATACGCTACCTTTCCAGCAGGCCCAGACGGAAAACGGCTGGGGGATGTCTGTTGTGGAGCGTATTTTCGAGCGTATCGAGGCGTTCGACACTGCGACGGTTGGCACCACACAGTTGATCCACAAAGCGCATCTGCGGACATACAGCATTGCTGAACTTCGAAAAATACTTGCTGCAGGCGGCGACCTCGAAAAAGCGCTGATGAAGCACATGGACATGATCCGACAGTTTCAGACCATCGAAGGTATGACCATCATGGACGCTGCGGACAAGTTCGAAACGCACAGCTACACGTTTGCGGGTATCGCTGATGTCCTTCTGCGCTTTGCTGAGCAGGTTTCCGGCGCGACGGGAATTCCTCTCGTTCGTCTGTTCGGGCAGTCACCTGCAGGTTTCAACACTGGCGACGGCGATCTGGAAAACTACTACAGCCGGGTTAACTCGCTGCAGGAGAGACGCTTACGCCGACATATCCGTTGGCTGCTCGATATCTCCTGGCGCTCTCTATTCGGTGAACCACTGCCTGACGATTTTACTTTCGAGTTTAACAAGCTCTGGGAGATGTCAGACGTGGACCGTGCAACGATGGCGAACAATGTGGTTACTGCACTTGGTACCGCTGTTCGTGACCTTGGGATGCCACCTGCAGCAGCGCTTAACGACCTCAGGAACATTTCTGATGTGATTGGCATCGGTGGTTCTATCACTGACGAGGACATAGAAGATGCGAAGGCCCAGTGGGAGGAGGATGAACCTGAAACCATCCCTCCGCCGCCGTTCGGAGATCCAGTATCGAAAAAGCCTGTTGGCGATAGCAAACCAGATAGGGCAGATCGTCGATGGTACCTACGATGGTTCACCGGCCAGCGCTGACAGCATTTCGAAAACGCTGGTGGACTATTCCGAGGTAATCAGCGACTGGGCAGAGCAGGTCGGGCGAAGGATGTTTGCCCAGGTCGAGCAGGAGGAATGGAATCAGTGGAAATCGGTATCAGAGGAAATCGGCGCTGGCCTGCGCGATGTGGTGGGTAATACCCCCGTCGGGCAGGTGGCGCAGGATATCGTGTACCGCCAGATTCAGCTGATGAAGTCCCTGCCGCTGGAAGCAGCCGATCGCGTGATGGACATACAACAGCGCGCAATGCAGGCGGTTATCACTGGTGAACGTCCGGACGAGCTCTACGAGATGATCATGGCCTCCGGTGACGTGGCCGCCAGCAGGGCGCAGCTGATTGCCCGTACAGAGATTGGACGAGCTACCGGCGCGCTGACGCAGGCCAGAGCCCTTTCGGTTGGATCAGAGGGCTACTGGTGGCGTATCGAGGGGGCAGGAACGCGCGATTCTCACCGCAAGATGAAAGATAAATTTGTGCGCTGGGATAACCCGCCGACGCTGGACGGTATGACCGGACACGCCGGATGTTTGCCGAACTGCAAATGCTGGCCTGAAGTACAGATTCCTGCACCGAGAAAATGAAAAATACGGCTTTGAGCATTCATTTCATGCGAACTGCAATACCCGCGAAATGTTATGAAAATGTTGTATTCGAAAAGACCGATTTTCAGCCCAGTTAATCGCTACTTTTACGGCTTTAAGGGGACATTTTAATCGAGTCCATTTTCGTCGGTGCGGGTAAGAACTCTTATGTTAAATAGCCCGTTATTTTGAACATTTTTCCCATCTCACAAGGTCGCCACTGAGCGGCCTTTTTGTTGCCCGTAATCGAGCAGGTAACCCATGAAATATTTCTTCACTACACGCCTGGGCGAAACGCGTTATCTGCAGGCGGATGGCTCACTGCTGTGTAAAGACGTACCGATCGCACGTACAGGAACGCAGGTCTACTTACCCGAAGAAATCGACCTCGAGCCTGACGCCAGCGGCACAGTGACGGTCTGGCGAACGGAAGATGAAGTGTTTTCCCCGGAAACGATGGCGAGCTTTGAGGGCGTGGCCGTCACGCTGGGGCATCCAGAGGATAGTCTGGGCAACATCGTATTCGTTAACCCATCTAACTTTGCTGAGCTGGCGCACGGACATATTCAGAACGTCCGACGCGGCACCGGCGATAAATCGGATCTGCTCATTGCTGACGTGCTGATTAAACGGCAGGAAGCAATCGACGCGGTGAATTCTGGCCTGACCGATGTCAGTTGCGGCTATGACGCGCAGTACAAGCAACTGGCACCCGGCAAGGGCAAGCAATACCAAATCACAGGTAACCACCTCGCTGTCGGCATTGACCGGGGGCGTGCTGGTGGCCGCTGTGCAATCGGGGATTCCATCCCATCAACAACAAAGGAGAAGCCTGTAATGTCATGGCTTAAAAAACTGGCTCAGGCCATTAAGACGAAAGATGAGGATGCACTGGCAAAACTCATCGATGAAGCGCCGGATATGCCGTCTGATGGCATGGCTTCAATCCCCGGTGTAACTATCAACATGAATGCTCCAGCGCAGTCTACCGCACTTCCTGAGGCGAATCGCTCCACTACGGACGAAGGCGATCCGAATAAAGAGAAAACAGGCGATGAAGAAATCCCAGCCTGGGCGAAAGCATTGCTGGTTCGTCTGGAAAAGCTGGAGGGTAAAACCACCGATGGCGATCCAGACCCGGGCAACATGACCACCGACGAAGACGAAGAAGAAAACCGCAAAGTGACGGGTGACGCAGCCTTTAAGCGCAACCTGATCGCTGATGCGGAAATTATCTGCCCTGGCTTCCAGCCTGCTGGCGATAAGAGCCTGAAACGTCAGGTGCTGAATCACGCAATGCGCACCGGTGACAGCCTGAAATCGTTCGGCGTGGATGATTTCTATAAAGCGCCAAAGGCTACGGTCGACGCGGTGTTTACTGCCGCTGTAGCGCTGCATAAGGCGAAGAACCACCTTGCACCGCTAAATAGTGGTACTCACACCACCGACCGGGCAACCAGCACAAAGCACCTTTCCCCGGCAGAACTGAACAAGCTCAACGCCGATTTCTGGGCAAAAAACAAATAAGGTAAATCATCATGGCAGGTACTGCATATTTAACGCGGATGCCCCTGGGCATTGCCGGGGGCGTTACCCGTCCTCGTGATCTCACCATTGAGCCGGTCACCCTGGACCACTCGAAGCAGTTCGCGTCCTACGGACTGGCTGGTAAATACGTGAACGATAAATTCGTTCCTCTGGAGTCCGGCGACACTATCGGCAAAGTGAAAGGGATTCTGGTCCGTCCGTTCCCGATTACTTCTGCGCTTGACCTGGCTTACATCGGCGTGACCGCTAATCAGGTGGGCGACAACCTTAAACGCGGTTACATCTGCGTAACTGCTACTGCAGGCAACGCGACGACTGCGAAGAAAGGCGATCCGGTATACGTTCGCGTGGCTGGTGGCACCACTCAAAGCCCGGTTGGCTCTTTTGTTTTGTCTCCAGACTCCACCGCATCAAATACACCTCAGCTGACAAATGCAGAGGTCATGGGGCCGGGTGAAGCCGACGGCCGTATTGAAATCGCTTATAACATCTGAGGGAATAATTAATGTTTACAGTTGACAGAGCGACCATCGACTCCACCGGCGCGTTTCTCGTCGGAGAGCTGGAGCGCATGGATCAGACGCTGAACATGCCACTGACCTCCGTTAAGTGGTCCCGCGACATGCCACTGCGTAGCGATATTTCTATCGCTGATGAAGTGTCATCTTTCACGAACACCGATTTCGTCGGCGTTGGTGGTCCTAACCCTAACGGTAAAAACTGGATTGGTAAGAAATCCACCGCCGTTCCTGGTATTGAACTCGATATTCAGCCGACCCGTAACAACCTCACCCCGTGGGGACAGGAAATCGGATGGACGGTGCTGGAGCTGGCCTCCGCGCAAAAACTGGGCCGTCCTGTTGATGTCCAGAAATACGAAGGCATGAAGCTGAAGTGGGCAATGGATACCGACGAACAGGTTTACATCGGTGATACCGAACTGGGCGTTCGTGGCCTGCTGAACTTGCCGGATGTTACCCCGGTTGCTGCAGCTGCAGCGTGGACCGCCACCACCGATCCTGATGTCATTGTTCAGGATATCAACCTTGTGCTGTCTGATGGCTGGGTTCGTTCTGGTTATGCGGTCTGCCCGGCGAAAATCGGTCTGGCGCCGGAGTTGTTCGGCTTGCTGGCGAGCAAAAAGGTTTCCTCTGCGGGGAATATCTCTGTACTGGAATACGTGAAGATTAACACCATCGCGTTCCAGGAAAATGGGACACCACTGGAAATCGTCTCCATGAAGTGGGCCTCCAGGCGTGGCGCTGGTGGCGCGCATCGTATCGTTGCTTACACCCAGGACGAAAAATACGTTCGCTTCCCGATGGTTCCTCTGCTGAACACGCCGCTGGAGTATCGCGGCCTGCAGCAGTTGACCACTTACTACGGCAAGCTGGGCCAGGTGGAAACCCCGTATTCCAATACGATCTCTTACCTGGACGTTCCGGCGTCTTAACCTGAAACAGGCGGGGAAACCCGCCTTTTTTGTGGAGCATAAACATGAAATACGTTGTTTCCGGTGGCGCTACTCTCAGCTTTGCTGACGGTTCTAAATTCGAGCTGTCTCAGGGCATCCACGACAGTTCATCTTTCCCGAAAGAAGTCAAAGACCACTGGGCCTTTAAAGCCTATGCGCGCCCGATTGATGAGTCCGACCTGGCGAACGAGCAGAGCACTGAAGACCTGACCGCGAGCCTTGTTCTCCTGGCAGAAGAAAATAACACCCTAAAAGCGCAACTGGCGGCGCATGAAAAGACCATCACCGATCAGGGTAATGAAATTACGGATCTGAAAGCGCAACTGGCGGCCGCTCAGGCGGCATCTGCCGGTAATGCTGATGCCACGGACAAAGCCGATACCACCGGTGGGGACGCTAAAAATGCCAAAAAACAGCAGGCTTCCAACTAACGAGCAGTTCCGCACCGACTTTCCCGAGTTCGCCGATACCACCCGCTACCCTGACCCCTCAGTGAATTTCTATTTGGGGCAGGCAGACACAATCCTGAATCAGGACGTACAGGGCGATCAGTTCGTTTACCTGGCCGAACTATTCACCGCTCACTATACGGAGCTGCGCGGCCGTACGCTGGCCGCCGCTGCTGCTGGTGGAGTGAACAGCAACGGCGCTGCAGGTGTCGTGTCCTCTAAATCAGTGGATAAGGTTTCAGTGAGCTATGACGTGTCCGGGGTAATCAATCCGGATGCAGGTTTCTGGAACAGTACCGCTTACGGGCGCGAGTTCTACTGGTGGTGGTCCATGTTCGGCGCTGGCGGCAGACAACTGCTATGAAAAGCGGGTTAACTGTTCGTGCTGATAATGCCGTGTCTGTTCTGGAATCCCTCAGACAGTTATCCGGAATGGATGTACTGGTGGGAATACCAGAGGATAAGGCAGGGCGTGAGGATGGCTCACCAATTAATAACGCGGAACTGGGCTACCTCCACTCAACGGGCGCAACGGTGGAAATCGACGGTACGACAGTCACGCTTCCCCCGCGTCCTTTTCTGGAAATGGGGATTGAGGACTCAAAACCACGAACAACTGCGCACCTCAAAGCAGCGGCAACCGCCGCGCTGGAGGGACAGACTGAAGCCGCAATGCGTGAGCTGGAGAGCGCCGGGCAGATTGCCCGTGATGCTGCAAAAGCTGTTATCGGTGCTGGCGACCGACTGCATCCTCTTTCTGAGAAAACCCTCGAACGCAGACGTTCTGAGGGCATTCCCGGCGACAAGCCGCTGTATGCCCACGGTTACCTGTTGCGCTCAATTAACTACGTCGTGAGGAAAAAATAATGCCTCTTCTCGATGTGAGCGATGTTCTTCTCGATCCCGATTTCATGGACACCAGTCTGGTGTGTCACCGGCAGGTTCAGACGGTGGATGAGGACAATTTCGCGAAAAACACAGCTCAGGATATCCCATTCTCTGGCGTGGTAACGGTTGACCGTTCTCTGGAAGCCAGGCGAATGGCGGCAGGCCAGAACATCAGCGGTGCGATCCTCATCGTGACGCAGTTCAGGTTAACTCAGGGCCAGCCCGGTACAGACAGCACCCCGCGACTTGATGCCGATATCGTGACCTATAACGGACGCGACTATCGCGTGACGTTCGTCGACCCGTACACCAGTTACGGCGCCGGATTCGTCCAGGCACATTGTGAGCTGGTGGATTTTAACGGAGGGACACCAGTTGAGTAACGACAGCACCGTACGCGGGTATCTGACGCCTGTCGGGGATAGCCCACAGTATGACGAGGCGCTGGAGCGAGAAATTAGCCGGTGGATTCGTGGTGTTTCTGGCCTGCCGGCCTCTCTGGTTTTCCCCCGATGGACCGACCCGCAGCCGCAGATCCCCAACAACGGGGTGACGTGGTGCGGTTTCGGTATCACTACCGTTCCGCAGCCGTTAAGCCAGTCTGATGTTCAGGTGTCGGAAGAACAGTCCGAGCAATGGATATGGGAGCAGGTCACAGTGATTTGCTGCTTCTATGGCCCTCAGGGAGCCAGCACAGCATCCACTTTCCGCGCGGGGATATTCGTCGAGCAGAACAACGCCGAGTTGAATCGCTCGGGGCTTTCGCTGGTGGAGGCCGGGACTATCTACAACCTGCCAGAGCTCATTAATAACCAGTGGGTGAGGCGCTACGACCTCACCATAACGCTGTCCCGCAAAAACATTCGTACCTACAACGTCCGGACGCTGCAAGATGCGCCCGTCTCATTTTTCGGAGACTAAATTATGCCGCAGGGATTACCTGTATCTAACGTCGTTAATGTCGACGTGATCATTGGGCCGCGTGCCGCTACTGGTCGAAACTTTGGTTCGCTGCTCATTCTCGGGAGCTCAACGGTTATTCCGGTGAGTGAGCGCCTTCGTCTTTATTCCTCGGTAGAGGATATTGGTTCTGATTTTGGCGTGGACAGTCCGGAATATGAGGCTGCTACCGTGTATTTCTCCCAGTCGCCGAAGCCTCAGCAGGTGTACGTGGGCCGCTGGGCGAAAACGCTGGTATCGGCTGAAAGCGGTTCAACGGAAACACTGCTGCAGGCTGTGAACGCCGTACTGAATTACACGAGTTGGTATGGCCTTGCCGTTGCTGATGATGACGATATCGACGACGCTGACTGGCTGAGCGTGGCCGCCGCGATCGAGTCTTCCAGTCTCAGCCGAATTCTGGCGATTACCACGGCAGATCCTCAGACGGTAAACGCGACCTCTACTACCGACCTGGCTTATAAGCTGAAGGCGGCAAAATACAGCCGTACGTTTGTGCAGTATTCCACCAGCAGCAAGTACGCCGCGCTGTCTGCGTTTGGCCGTGCGTTTACTGTGAATTTCAACGGCAGTAACACGACCATTACTCTGAAATTCAAGCAGGAGCCGGGTATCACCTACGAGACTCTGGATCTCAGCCAGGCTAAGGCGCTGGATGCCAAAAACTGTAACGTTTACGTGTATTACGAGAACGATACAGCAATCCTTCAGCAGGGCGTCATGTCCAGCGGCGATTTCTTTGATGAGCGCCACGGGCTCGATTGGCTGCAGAACTACGTCCAGACCAACCTGTATAACCTGCTCTACACCAGCACAACCAAAGTCCCACAGACTGATGCGGGTGTTACGCGCCTCCTTTCTAACGTTGAGAAATCAATGGATCAGTCTGTCAAAAACGGACTGGTGGCTGCCGGTGTATGGAATGGTGGACCGATTGGGCAACTGGATTCCGGCGACACTCTGACAAAAGGCTATTACGTCTACGCGCAGCCGATTTCCGAGCAGGCGCAGGCAGACCGTGAAGCACGTAAGGCACCGGTTATTCAGGTGGCCTGTAAGCTGGCGGGTGCGGTTCATTTCGCTGATGTGCAGATCAACGTCGTTCGCTAAGGAGAACATGAATGGCTACTTATTCTTTTATGGACGTCACGGCGTCCCTCTCCGGCCCGACTGGCGAGATTGACCTGGGCTACGGTTCCGCCAGTTCAGAGGAGGGGATCACCGTTGCAATGGGCGGCCCCAAAAACACCATGACCATCGGTGCTGACGGCGAAGTGATGCACAGCCTGCACGCGGACAAAAGCGGCACGGTAACCGTCAACCTTCTTAAGACCTCGCCGACAAACAAAAAGCTGTCGCTGGCGTACAACGCGCAGAGTCAGTCCTCAGGCACCTGGGGAAACAACGTCATTGTGATCCGAAACAAGGTGAGCGGAGACATCATCACGGCGCGCAGCGTGGCGTTCCAGAAACAGCCGGATAACGCCAACGCTAAAGCCGGTAATACGATGCCCTGGGTGTTTGACTGCGGCAAAATCGACCAGGTACTCGGAGAGTTTTAACAGATGGAATGCTCAATCAAAGGCCACGATTACCGCGTGGCAAAACTCAGCGTTTTTGACCAGCTGAAAGTGGCCCGTAAGCTGCTGCCTGTGCTGGCGGGCATGATGTCAGATTTCGGGAGCATTCGCTCCCTGCTGCCTGCCGACGGCAAAATCGACACCGTAAAATTCGAACAGTTGAAACCGGTGTTTGAAACCCTGCTTCCACGTATCGCTGAGGAACTGTCTTCCCTGACTGAAGAAGACACCAACGCGATTATTCATCCTTGCCTTGCTGTTGTGTCACGTAAGCACATGGACGGATGGACGCCAGTATTTAACAGCGGGCAGTTGATGTTCGACGATATCGACCTGTTGACCATGCTCCAGCTGGTGGCGCGGGTGGTCGCCGATTCGCTGGGAAATTTTTTGCCCGTGAACCCTACCAGCGCGACGCCGGAGCAGCCTCAGGGCTAACCCTCAACAGCCTGCCTGACGGGCTGTCTTATCTCCTTGACCCGGTTGATGCCGGGTTAATCCCTTATTACGCGCTGAAGGATGGATCAGTCGATCTGTGCGATATCGCGCTGATGAATGACCATCTGGCCGTTAAGGCTGACAACCAGCGCCGTATTGAGAAATGGAGAGAGGATAATGAACGCTGAGACTATTAAAGATTTCCTCGTCTCGCTCGGCTTCGATATCGACGAGGCAGGCGCGGCTAAATTTGATTCAGTCCTTGCTGGTACGACCGCAAACGCCATCAAAATGGGGCTGGCCGTTGAGGGGGCTGCGCTTTCTGTGGTGGCCTATACGGCGAAAATTGCCTCCGGTCTGGATAACCTCTACTGGGCGTCACAACGTACTGGTGCGACCGTTCAGGGTATTCAGTCGATTGGTTACGCTGTTTCTCAGATGGGCGGCAGCGTGGACGCGGCACGCGGTTCACTGGAAAGCCTCTCCCGGTTCGTACGTAACAATCCCGGTGCGGAAGGTTTTCTGAACCGTCTGGGCGTACAGACCCGTGACGCCAGCGGCAACATGCGCGACATGGCCGCTATCTTTACGGGAGTCGGCCAGAAGCTCAGCAGCATGCCGTATTACCGGGCTAACCAGTATGCGCAGATGCTGGGCATTGACGAAAATACCCTCATGGCGATGCGCCGGGGTGTGGGCGGTTTCTCCGGGCAGTACAGCGCAATGGCGAAAGCTATCGGCTTCAATGCTGACGAGGCGGCCAGAAGCTCCAACAAATTCATGACCTCCCTGCGCGAGTTCGGCGCGATGGCAGGCATGGCCCGTGACAAAATCGGCTCTAATCTTGCTGGTGGCCTGGCGGGGTCGCTGGACACGCTGCGCCGCCACATCCTGGATAACTTCCCGCGCATCGAGCAGACCCTGACGAAAGCCATAAAAGGCATTCTGGCGCTCGGGGATATTATCGGGCGGCTGTTCTTCCGGCTTATCGAAGGAACATCAGACCTTATCACCTGGTGGCAATCGCTGGACAAGCAGACGCGGGAGCTGATCTCGTTGTTTGGCGCACTGACGATAGCGCTACGAATCCTGAACAGTACGTTCTGGATGTCACCGATTGGCCTGATTACCGCGCTGGCGGCGGGTATTGCTCTGCTGTGGGAGGATTACAAGACCTGGAAGGAAGGCGGCCAGAGCCTGATTGACTGGGGGAAATGGAAACCGGAGGTCGACGCCGCGCTGAAGATGATTCGTGACCTGAAAGCGACCGTTAACGACCTGGCTAAAGCGCTGGCAAAGCTGCTCAATATCGACCCGAAAGCATGGTCCCTGAAGTGGGATTTCAGCAACTTCATCGACCAGATGGGCGAGTTCAGCAAAATGCTGAATATGATCGCCGACCTGCTCAACGCCATTAAAGATGGCCGCTGGGCTGATGCTGCCAGCATCGGCAAACAGTTGCTTAATCAGGGAAGCGGTTCACCGTCAGCAATGCCTATGGTAACCGACAGTGCCAACGGTGCCGCCGACTGGATTAGAGATAAATTTGGTGTCGATCCCCGTAATGTTGGTCGGTGGATAAAAAGCAAATTTGGCGATGATGAATCTGAACAATTTGGACAGTCAGTCAAGCGTCCACAGCCAACCAAAGCGGGCTCAGAACTGCTGGGTTGGATGCAGCCGATGCTTACCAACCTGGAACAGCTCTATCGGCTTCCGGAAGGTTTGCTGCGCAGTGTGGCCATCACGGAATCAGGTGGAAATCAGTTCGCTGTTTCAGGTGCTGGCGCCAAAGGTCTGTTTCAGTTCATGGACGGCACGGCGCGTGACATGGGGCTGCGAGGGAATGATGTTTTCGATCCGGAGAAGGCTGCACGGGCCGCTGCAAAATATCTCTCACAGCTGCTACAGGCCAACGGTGGCGACCTGAGCAAGGCGCTGGCGTCTTACAACTGGGGGATCGGGAACGTGCAGAAACACGGAATGGCCCTTATGCCTCAGGAAACCCGAAACTACATTCCAAAGGTGCTAAGCAACATGCCAGGGAACGGTGTAAAGGTTGATCAGAAGAACAATTATTACATCTACGGTGGAGGTGATCCGCGTTCTGTTGGTACTGAGGTCGAGCGCCGGCAGCAGTCGGCGAACGCCCAGGTTATGCGCGGCAATCAAACGAAGGTGGGCTAATGGATATTCTCTCTACGCTCTTTCAGCAGCAGAGCCGGAAAATAGGAGTGATTGTCCCCAGCGTGGTTGTTTCTGAGAAGCACAGCGACACACTGGAGATAACAGAGCACCCGGTTGAGGTTGGGGCGGCCATCGCAGACCATGCCTATAAAAAACCGTCTGAAGTGGTAATGGAGGTCGGTTTCGCTGGTGGCGGTTCGTTGTTGGATTTCGCCAGTAACCTGACGGCTACCAGCTTACTCGGCCTGAGCCCGCAGCAGACATATCAGGAGATACTCGACCTGCAGGCGAGTCGTATTCCTTTCGATGTGGTGACCGGCAAACGCCTTTACAGCAACATGCTGATCCGCGCGCTGGAAGTGACAACCGACAAGACGACCGAAAATGTCCTGTCTGCCGTTCTCACTCTGAGGGAAGTCATCATCTCGCAGACTCAGCAAATCACTGTTGCGGATAAAACCAACATGAAAGACGGGGCCAGTACGTCGGCTGTGCTGAATACTGGCAACAAAACCACAAAGCCGCCAAATACCTCTTTATTGCAAAGTGGTGCGGCGTTACTGGGGCTTGGCTAATGGCGATTCAGGAAATACCGCTGACAGCGGATAACCAGCAGTTCAGCATCGTCCTGGGCGGTGTCACCTGGCGGATTAGCATCATATGGCGCGATCTGTACTGGATTATGGACCTGAAGAACGACAGAGGGGAGCCGGTAATCTCCGGTATTCCTCTCGTCACGGGTGCTGACCTGCTGGCGCAGTACGGTTATATGGGGCTCGGCTTTAAGCTGGTGGTGGTCTGTGACGACAGCATACAGGATTATCCGACGAAAACCGACCTGGGCGGCCGCAGTCATTTACTGGTATCAACGGAGTAAGCATGTCACAGAACTGGATGAGACATTTCGAGCTGCAGCTCGTGGATGAGAACGGGCAGGGGATTGAGCTCAGCGATTTTAAAGTGACCTTTACTATCGACTGGTTCAACATCAGCAGCGCGTCACGGGTGGGAACGTTCAAAATCTATAACCTGTCAGCTGATACGGTAAACCGCATCACCGGGCAGGAATTTTCGAAAGTGCGGCTGATTGCCGGTTACGACGGTATCGCGCCGGAGGTGGCGGCAAGCGACGTCGGGACCGTGCGCGAAGTCGACGCGGCAGATGTGGGCCAGAGTGATGGCCGCAACTACGGGCTGATTTTCAGCGGAGAAATTCGCTACTCGGTCACAGGAAAAGACAGCCCTATTGATTCCTATGTCCTGATTCAGGCAGCAGATACGGATCTGGCATTTGCCACCAGCATAACCTCGCAGACGCTGGCGGCCGGTTACACGGTCGCAGATGTGAACCGTGCGCTGATGAAAGACTTTGAGGCCAAAGGCGCGACCGAAGGACTGACGCCTGAAATGCCTGCTACCGTATTCCCTCGAGGGCGGGTGCTGTTCGGCATGACACGGCATCTTATGGATAACGTGGCCGGACAATGTGGCGCAACATGGCAATTTGTGGACGGTCAGCGCCAGATGGTGGCGAATAGCGAGTATGTTCACGACGCGATTGTGCTCAACAGCGCCACCGGGCTTATCGGCATGCCACAGCAGACCATCGGCAACGGCGTAAACGTCCGCGCGCTGATTAACCCGAACATCCGGGTTAACGGGCTTATTCAGCTGGATCAGGCTTCCGTGTATCGCACCGCGCTGTCGAACAACGATATCGCTATGGCCGGTGGGCAGATCACCGACCAGAACACGGACGGAAATATCACGCTCAGCGGCACCACGGCGCAGCCTGCCAGCATCGCAACGGATGGCGTTTATATTGTGCGCGGGATTATGTACACTGGCGACACAAGGGGCCAGGCGTGGTACATGGATATGATGTGCGAAGCGCGTGGTGCGGCGGATCTTCGTTCTGCGTCGTCTTTACAGCGTGAGGTAGGATAGTGAAAAAGTGGATTGTTATCGGACTCTGTTTCCTTCCGGGGTTAGCATTTGCTGCGAATCCTGGCGGTATCACGCTTCAGTGTGGTGGCTACAAATTAGAGTTGATTCCTGATTCATTGTTCAGGATTAATGGTGAGACAGTTACCTCCCAGAAAATCAAAACGCTCGGCAACGGTAATGGAATGAAGGCGGATATGGGTCTTATGCCAGCCAAAGACGGTAACAATTACGGTTTCGAGTTCATTCGCCGTCCGGGTACCGAAACGCGCTTCCTGAACGTCCAACTGTTGCAGAACAACATGGATGCGCCGAAAATAATCGGATCGTTCCCGTGTAAGAAAGTGTCAGGGTAAATACTAAAACTGTGCCAGGTACAAGCTAATCGCATAGCAGTTCGTTGCTATGATAATGGGTGATCTCGATCTTCCGATGTTTCTTTTAAGGTTGACGAGATATCGTACAAAGCTCACAATCACAACCCCATCAGCAAGAGAAAGAACACATGGCGGCAGGAATACCATTAGAAAAAGCGCAAGAGTATTTAGAGCAATTCAATGCGCTTCTATTGGAACAGGAAGTTTTGGATCCTTTCACTGAAAAGAGGGTTCGTGAGGAACTTTCGGCTTCACCAACGCCAGCTACTAACATCGCGCTGTCATATCTGGATGCCATAACTGGCAAGGTTGAAAGTGCGTTACGCTATCTCAGAGTTAGCCTTGAAGTAAATGATGTTAATCTGGCGATGCACTATCATCACATTCTTCTGAATACATTTAGCTATAATGAACTCAGAGAAGCGTGCATTCCACTGGCGAAAAAGTACCCCACAAAAATTTTTAGCCATAATGCATATAGCTGGGCGTATCGTTACGGTGAGCGAGAGCAATTAGAATTTTATATGAAAGAGCACATAAAGCTTCTTTCTGAATCTGAAGGCAGGAGTAATGCTATGAAGCACAAAGAAGAACTCCTTGCAGAAATGGACAATTTCTATAGCACTACACAGTGCTCAAAGGAACAATTCCAGACTTTGGCCTCAATAATCTGGGCATTGTTGAGTGAGTATAAAGCCGCTACCGGTTTTATTCAGCTTAGTGGTAGCGGATGTTACATCGTTGATGTTAAGAATCTTGAGCCTAAAGCTATTGCAAAAATGAACTTTGAACTTGCAGATAGAGTATGTGCTGAATCGAAGCTGGATGACTGCTCATTGTTAGCTAGATTTTCGTCTCCGCGTCTGTTACATACGGGGGTAAGCTACCATGCCGGTAACTAGCAACCAGATTCTTGATACGGCTCGGTTATGTCTGTCTGAAAATATTGAAAGTGGATTTCGAAGCGCTATTTCAAGGGCATATTACAGTATGCTCCATGAGTCTATAGGCTCACTTACTGCTTTACCGCATTTTACTCACGATCATCACAAAAACACTGTGGGTTATATGTGCGCGCCATCTGAGTGCAAAGCAGAGCCATATTCTTCCCAAACGTTAAAATCTTTAGGTTTTGTACTTCGTCAATGGCGAGATGCCAGGAATGAAGCTGATTATGACCTCACCAACGTAACCGTTTCTAAAGAAATGGGGCAGGATGCGGTCGAGGCTGCTGAAATCTACTTTGAAAGATGGGAGAAGCTTAAATCAGCGAAAGCCTCGTAGCCTTTACGCCCATATACATCAAAACCCGCCTCTCGGCGGGTTTTTTGCTTTCTGGAGCCTACGAAATGGCAGTATCTGAACAGACCCGCAGCGGCGACCTTGCCGAAACATTCAAATCCGAGCGGGAAACCACAAAGAACCAGATCCGCGTCGCTTTGCCTGGCATCGTCCAGTCATTCGATCCCGGCGCGGTGACGGCGGTTGTGCAGCCTGCTATCCGTTCGGTTGAAACAAATAACGACGGGAACCGCATTACCAAAAATTACCCGCTGCTGGTGGATGTGCCGGTGGTATTTCCGCGCGGCGGCGGCTGCACGCTAACGTTCCCGGTTAAAGCCGGTGATGAATGCCTGGTGATTTTTGCCGATCGCTGCATCGATTTCTGGTGGCAGAACGGCGGTGTGCAGGAGCCTGTCGACGACCGGGTGCATGATTTATCGGATGCTTTCTGTGTCGTCGGGCCGCAGTCTCAGGCGCAGAAAATAAGCGGAATAAGCGCGGGGGCTACTCAGCTGCGCAGCGACGACGGAAGCACGTTCTTTGAGCTCAACCCTACTACGCAGAAAATTAAGATTGTGGCGCCTGGCGGTCTGGAGGTGGTTACCCCGCTGGCTGACTTCTCGGAGAAAGTCACTATTCACGGGCTGCTGTCATGGATGGGCGGCATGGTGGGCTCTGTTGTCTCAGGCGTCGCATCCAAAATTACTGGCGCAGTCGAGTTTATCGGTACCGTCAAAGCTAACGGTAAATCCATTGACAATACGCACACTCACGGAGGGGTACAGCGTGGCGGAAGCAATACTGATGAGGTGAATTAATGCGATACAGACGTGAAGATGCCGATGGTGATTACACCTTTGGCAGCGGCGATGACACTTGGCTGATTAACTCACCTGAGGCTGTGGCGCAGGCCGTGAAAACGCGATTTGAATTGTGGTATGGGCAATGGTTTCTCGATACCACAGAGGGGACTCCGTGGATTCAGTCTGTGCTAGGTAAACAGAAACCCGAAACCTACAACCTGGCGATCCGTAAGCGCATCCTCGAAACGCGGGGCGTTAAATCAATCCTCTCTTTCAATACGACAGTGAACACGACGACGCGCCGCGTCCAGTTCTTCGCTGAAATCGACACTCTCTACGGAACAACGACAGTAACCAGCGAGGCATAAATGGCCCTCAATTTGGACACACTCGGCTTATCGGCAACGGTAACCGCTGAGGGGATCAGTGCGCCTGATTACCAGACGATACTCGATACCCTGACGAGCTATTTCCAGCAGATTTATGGCAGTGACGCTTATCTGGAGCCGGACAGCAAAGACGGTCAGATGGTGGCGCTGGTGGCGCTGGCTATTCACGATGCCAATAACACGGCTATTTCCGTCTATAACTGCTTTTCACCTGCTACCGGGTACGGCGCAGCGCTGACCAGTAACGTGAAAATTAATGGTATCGCGCGTAAAGGGGCGACGAACTCTACTGTGGATCTGGTGCTGACCGGTACCGCAGGGACAACCATCACTAATGGCACCGTGAAGGACACTAATAATGTGATCTGGCGTCTTCCTGGCTCGGTGACGATTGGTGTTGATGGCACAGTTACGGTAACTGCTACCTGCTCAAACAGTGGAGCTGTAGCCGCGCTGGCCGGGACCATCACCACTATCAATTCGCCGACCCGAGGCTGGACATCGGTAACAAACCCAGCAGCGGCCACTGTAGGCGCACCGGCAGAAACCGACGCAGAGCTGCGCATCAGGCAGGGGCAGAGCGTCGCGCTGCCGTCCATCACACCATTTGAAGGCGTCGACGGCGCGATCGCCAACGTCGCTGGTGTGACACGTCACAAGCTCTACGAGAACGATACTGGCGCAACCGACAGTAACGGACTGCCGCCGCACTCCATTTCCGCTATCGTCGATGGAGGTGATGTTACCGAGATAGCCCAGACAATCCGGGGAAACAAAGGGCAGGGAACTGCGACTTACGGGACGACCTCTGTCACTGTACCGGACACTTACGGCAATCCTCACGTAATCAGCTTCTCGCGTTCTACCGATGTCCCGATTTTCGGGCATATCACGCTGAAAGCCTTTACGGGCTACACGTCGCAAATTGGCGTACAGATTCAGCAGGCCGTCGCGGATTACATCAACGGGCTGACGATCGGTGATTCAGTTCTGCTGAGTCGCATTTACTCCCCGGCAAATCTGGGCGTGGTCAGTGGTGGCAGTGCTCGTTATTACGATATTCAGGAACTGCTAATTGGCAAATCAGCCGGAACTGTAGCAGCGGCCAATATCAATATTGCATACAACGAGTCAGCATCCTGTAAGCCTGAAAATATTGTTCTAATGGTGACGTCATGAGCAAGTACACAGACTTAATCACCAACTATCACGCCACTAAGCCCAGATTCTTTGATCACGTTGATCTGAGTACACGGCCACTGATTGATATCACTGCGGCCACCAGGGGACTGGTGAGCGCTTTTGATGTCGATACAGCCGTCGGTGTACAGCTCGATATTCTCGGTCTGTGGATCGGACGCAGTCGCATAGTTAGCCAGCCAATTAGCGGCGTTTATTTCAGCTGGGACACTGACGGGCTTGGATATGACCAGGGCATCTGGCAGGGGCCATATGATCCTGATTCTGGCTATACGACGCTGAGTGATGAAACGTACCGCATCATTCTGAAAGCGAAAATCGCTATCAACAACTGGGACGGCCGGAACGATTCTCTGCCTCCCATCCTTGACGCTGCGACTGCAGGCTCAGGCCTGAAGATGCAGATCGTCGACAACCAGGACATGACGATATCGGTCTGGGTATTCCCCGAGACTGATATTTCTGATGTGTCACTCGAACTGATAGCTGCTATCAAACAGGGCTATCTCACCGTTAAAGCTGCTGGCGTATGGGCCGGTGATGTTGAAACGCCTTCGGTAGAAGCACCATCCGAGGGTTCTAAATTCTTTGGGTTTGATATGGATAACGAATACATCGGCGGGTTCGATGTTGGAGCATGGGGGACAATACTCTAATGGCAATAAACAACTTTAAACCGTTCGCGACAGCAGCAAATGCTAACGTGACGGCCCAGGCTGACTGGGAAACGCTTCCTGCTCTACTCTCTGGCTTTATGGCAGGAAAGGCATCCAGTGCGCAGGTAAACAAAGCCATTCGACAGGCCAGCTTTATAGCGGCAGCGCTGGCGCAGTACACCGCTAACAAAAGCGGGCTGGACGTGCTTGATGATGGTGACCTGAACGGGTTTGTCTCCAAAATGGGGACCGCTTTTGGGAATGATTTCCAGGCGCTTGACGCCACGCTGACAGCATTGGCTGGGCTCGCAACCGGTGCAAATAAACTCCCGTATTTCACTGGGAATGATACAGCATCGCAGACTGATTTAACTTCTGTCGGCCGGGATATTATCGGCAAGAATGCTATTGCTGACGTTCTCACATACCTTGGTATAGTTTCTGCCTCCCTCACTACTCAAGGGCTGGTGCGTCTTACTTCATCTCGGGTATCGGGTGCAGAGGATGTTGCAGCCACAGCTAACGCAGTTGCACAAAACTATACAGATATAAAAGCGCTTCAAAACAAGACTAATGATGCTACTTCGACAAATAAGGGGATAGTAAAATTATCTGATAACAGGAATGACCAAAGTTCCGCAGCATCACTAATCGCTGCATCGCAAAAAGCGGCATCAGATAATTACTATGACATTAAAACTACTTTTGGTCAGATTGGTGAGAAAGGTCGTTTAATAGGAGTAACGTATACAAATTCACAAGCGATGACTATCCATGTTTATGTATCAGGAATTGCATCTGAAGGTAGTGTTTTTCTTAGCGCAACCGTTAATGGCATAAACATGAATGGTTCACAATGTGCAAATATTGTCGGACAACGTGTTTGTATTAGTTTTATGGTTCCTGCTGGAGGAACGTATCAGGTTGGGATTTCCGCTGGAACTTTGAGTAGCCAGGCCTGGGTGGAGACAGATAAAAAATGATAACAATGATGAAGTATTACAAAGACGAAAATAACGTTGTATATGCCTACGATGCGTATGGTACGCAGGATGCTTTTATCAAAGAGGGGCTTATGCCAATCACCAGAAGTGAGGCTATGGCAATTATTAATCCCCCACCGACTCATGAACAACTTATTCAGGCTGCTGAAAATGAGCGACAGCGATTATTGGCCGCCGCTGATGTAGTAATGCTCGACTGGCGCACTGAACTGATGTTGGGAGAAATCAGCGACGCCAACAGAGCTAAACTGTCGGCGTGGCTCGCATATAAGAATCAGGTTAATGCAGTGGATAAAAATGAAGCCATTACTGAAGGATTCAATTGGCCGAATGCACCCGTATCGGCTTAAGATGCGGTTGTTAAATTCAGTACGCTTTTAATTTGGTCTTTCCATTTATCATAGCCAGCAGCGTTAAGGTGAACACCATCTGGCGACCATTTGCTCTGCATTTTCCCATCATTGCTTAAAGAACGATTCAGGTCTGTGTATGTACACAGCCCTGAATCACATTGTTCTTTAATATAAGAATTAAGTTGTTTAATTTTTTCATTCTTAAAAACATTTTCGGCATTAACGTAAAGAACAGAAGTGGCGTTAACGGTCACCCCGTTCTGCTTGAAATAACTCAGTATATAGTGATAGTTATCAGCAACTTTATTTACATCTGAAGTTGTGTTCAGGTCATTCGTACCTATCATTAAAATAACCTGCTTAGCAGTGCTGGTGTTAACCTGATAGAGCCTGTTGATTAGCCCATCAGTAGTATCGCCCGCTATCCCTCGGTTAGCAATTTTTGCTCCAGGAAGGATATCTTCCCATGTGCCATACTCAATCAGACTGTCTCCTAAAGCGACAACAGGCGAGTCAGTTTTGAATTCATCGTACAAGGATTTTTTGATGTAGTACTCAGGGAGAAATATCGGTCCTGATGGTTTTATTCCTATGGAGCTAAACACCTGATTTTTCAATGACCAAAGATATTCATAGGGGAAAATCTTGTATTTACCCAGGGCAAAACTATAAATAATAAGAATGCAAATTATTAATAGAGATGTGATGAATTTTAACTTCTCTTTTACTTTCATTTAGTTATTCCAATAAATGGCGTACATATCCTCAGATGATGAAGCGATGATGTGGATATTTCCAATGACTTTAAACGATCGATTTTGATCTATTGATCGTTAAAATCGATCGTTGGCGGTGTGGAAACTGGCTCGGCTCGGGCGAAGCATGCGACATCTTGTTGGGTTAGTGGAGGAACTGCGGGAGAAGGGGGTTAACTTCCGGAGCCTGACGGATAGCATCGATACGAGTACGCCTATGGGGAGATTCTTCTTTCATGTAATGGGCGCGCTAGCTGAAATGGAAAGGGAGCTTATTGTCGAACGCACCCGGGCAGGTTTAGAAGCTGCGCGCGCGGAAGGTCGCATTGGTGGCCGTAGACCAAAACTAACGGATGAGCAGTGGGCGCAGGCAGGGAGATTGATCGCGGCAGGTGAAACGCGCCAACGTGTGGCAATAATTTACGATGTCGGAGTTTCAACACTCTACCGAAAATTTCCTGCGCGATGTTGAGAAAGACGCCACCGCGTCGTCGTATGCAAGAACGGGCGGTGGCGGACTGGCGAACGTTCGATAGTGCGAGTATTGAATGATGGCCAGTCACGGCGGATTGTACTTAAGCGATATGACGGTTCAAGGCG
Source organism: Citrobacter sp. Cc139 (assembly GCF_030334645.1). Lineage (NCBI taxonomy): Bacteria > Pseudomonadati > Pseudomonadota > Gammaproteobacteria > Enterobacterales > Enterobacteriaceae > Citrobacter > Citrobacter sp. Cc139. Next base: position 203,511 of record NZ_JAOWDM010000090.1, on the reverse strand, counting down.
TTTAATCTGAAACCAGCCACATATCCGCCTCTTCAAACATTTCCTGAACAGTACGGCTTATCTGTTCTTTCTCATGCTTGCTGGCGTCAGTGTTGATCGCCGGCAGTGTCATCATCGGCTTAACCCGAATATCAGCATCGGGGAAGATCCGGTGAACCCTCCTGGTCAGTTCGCCCAGAATGATATCTTTTGCACCGGGCAGCCCATCAAAATTCCTTTTGTCATAAACCAGTTCAACGAACATAGCACACCTTTTAGTCGATGAATTTAATGGAGGGATGCTCAATACCAGCATCTATGTAATCGACGGCTTTCTTTAGTTCACGCAGGAGATTTTTAGCTTGCCTACGGGACAAGCAGATCGTTTGATCAGGGAATTGCACTGACGGCCATGATGGGACAGAAGCCATAGTGTCTGTGAATTTGGCGTGTAACAGAACATGTTCAGTGAGCGCGCAGTAACTGATAGCAAAATCAGTTAACTCAGGCATTGCTCCTGCATTCGACTCTTTTGCGGTTGCCATAAACAATCCTTTTTTTGCTGGATGCATATACAGTAAACGGGATCAGAGATATGGTCAATGGATACATAATATTGGTTATTCACTTATTGTAAGTAACTGAATGATAACGATGGTGTTAACAATAGATGTTATGAAAAAGCGCGCTATCTAACTGATATTAAGAAAGAAAGCGCACGATTTAAAATCCCTCGGCGTTCGCGCTGTG